>NZ_JABMCW010000490.1:0-3053 GCF_013179705.1 Pseudomonas sp. CM25
TCACCGAATTGCCATCGACCACCACGCTATAGTCGGTGGCAACCCCCGAGAACAGCGCCGTGTCATAGCTGTCGGTGCCGCTCAGGATTTCCCGGACAATCACCAGCTGGCCCGGGTTGTAGGTGCCGTTGAGCATCAGTGGCACCATCGGCTCCATGCTGTCGAAGCTGGCGATTTCCGGGCCGCTGCCATCGTGGTTGGCGCGTACGCTAATGCGTACGTTCAACCATTTGTCGCCGTCGAGGATATCGTCGCCACCACGCCCTTCGATCAGGTCGCTGCCGCTGCCGCCAAGGATGATGTTGCCGCCGTCGTAGAACGTCGCCCCGGCTGCCAGCAGGCTGGACAGGCCGTTGATCAGGCTGATGTTGGTGAGCACGCTGCCGGTGGCGCCAGCCGTCGGCAGGCTGGTGGCATCTTCGTTGTCACCGCGCAGGAAATCGCCATGCGCCGACCCCGACAGGCCCTCCATGATGTCGAATCGCGCCAGCGTCGAGGCGCCCGAACCCGGTACCGGCGGTACATCGAAGAAGCGGTCGCTCATGTCGATGGACACGCCCTGGGCCAGGCCCTTGAAGGTTGCCCAGTCATAGCCCGAGCCACCGATGTAGCGGTCGCCGAAGCCCAGGCTGCCGACCATGATGTCGTCGCCGCCTTCACCGTTGAACTTGTCGTTCTCGTTACCGCCGATGAACACGTCGTTGCCGATGACCGGGTCGTTGCCCAGCGGGTCGAAGTTGTCACCAGGCGCACCGTCCGAGGTGCCCTTTTCGATCCAGTCGTCGCCCTCGTTACCCATGTCCTGTTCGTTGGCCTTGCTGCCGAGGATAAAGTCGTTGCCCTGGCCACCAATGGCTTCGGAGGCATCTTCCCCGGTCACGATGAAGTCGTTGCCGAAGCCGCCGATGATCAGGTTGACGCCATTACCGCCGTGCAGCACATCGTTGCCGTCGCCGCCCTGGATGTTGTCGTCACCACCCATGTCGCTGATGATGTCGTCGCCGGCCCCACCGCGCAGCTGGTCGTTGCCGTCGCCGCCTTCGATGCGGTCGTTGCCGGCATCGCCCCACACCGTGTCGTCACCCTCGCTGGAGACCAGGATGTCATCACCGTTGGTACCGCCCAGCACGATGTGCTCGCCACCGGCATAGCGGATGTAGTTGGTGTCCGGGCCAGCCGTCAGCGGGCTGTCGCGGAACACCACCTGCTGGCCGTTTTCGCCCAGCGGGTCGGCGTTGCCCAGGCCATCGTTGTACTGCTTGCTCTGGTCCAGCTCCAGATAGAAGCCCGGGTCGGAGAACACCAGGCCCGGCAAGTGGGTGGCCGAGGTGTTGGCCATGATCAGCTTGGCGAACGAGTTGCTTTCCAGCTCGGCGTTCATCGACAGCCCGGCGGTACGCTCCAGGTAGTAGAAGCGGTCGCCGTCCTGCAGTTTCTCCATCTGGTTTTCGAACACGAAGTTGAAGGTACTGCCGAGCATGCCGCCGAACGGGGTCTTCTCTTCGGCCAGGCCGCCGATCCACAGGTCGATGGCGTCGACGCCGGTGAGGGTGACCCCCTTCAGGTCATCCGCGGTGTTTGCCAAGCCATCCTTGCCGACCAGGGTCACGTTGGCCCAGGCACCGCTGCCGTTGAGGAAGTCCATGCGGTCGGCCGGCGCGCCATTGCCGCCGAACACCAGGGCCATGGCCGCCGCGCGTTTTTCCAGCAGCGTGGTAGCGCCGGTGATGGTGCTGTGGGTGCCGTAGGCGGCGATGAAGTTGATCAGCGACTCTGGATGCTTCAGGTGCTGCACCAGGTCGACCCAGCTGGTGTACGGCTTGAGCTGGGTATCGCCGGTTTGCCCGTAGATGTCCCGACGCAGGGCGTTCAGCGAAGGGATGCCCACGTCGCGGCCACGGGCGATGTTGATCGCCGGCAGGTCCAGCGGCAGGCCCAACAGGTTGTTGCGCAGCGCCTCGGTGACGAACTCGTCGATTTCGTTACCGCCCTGACGGGTGACCCCGCGCACGATGGCGCTGGTGGCATCCTCGGGGGTGACGCCACTGGCGGCATACGCCAGCGGGTTGAGGAACGCAGCAATCAACCCCAGTTGCTGGTCGGGGTTGGCGCTGGCCGGGTCCTTGATGACGTTGAAGTCGATGTCGAAGCGGTCGACGGTTTCGGTCAGCATCGAGTGGCCGAAGCGGTACACGGTGTGGGCGAACTCGGCCACGATCGACGCATCGAGGTCGACGTCATAGACCTGGGTTGGCGCGAAGAACAGGTCGACCCGCGGCTGTACGGTACGGGCGAATTCCTCGAACACCAGGTGCTGGTACTGCATCTCGGTGCCGAACTTGGCCGCCTGGAACAGGCGCTCGCCGTTCCACACCAGTGCATCGATCTCGGGTTGGGTGACCGGCAATGCACTCACCGGGTTGAGCAGCCACTCGTTGAGGAAGACCAGGTCGTGCGCGTCCAGCACCGTGTCCTTGGTCTGCGCCACCAGCCGGTTGTGCTCGGCATGGAAGATCGCATGCACGGCGGTCAGGCCGATGTTCTCGTTGACCCGGCCATCGCCGGCAATGTAGTGCGCATCCAGCAGTTCGTTGTCGTAGGCCAGGTTGGCACCGGTCTGCGGGTTGACGGCTACGGCGTTGCCGGCGACGTTGTCGGCATCCGGCGCCAACACCCCGGCGCTGAACACCGGCACGGCATTGTGGGCGATGTCGGCGAGGAACTGGTGGCCGGTGCGCACGGCGTTGGTCAGGCTGATCGGCGCCAGCGGGTTGCCTTCCACCTGCTGGTCATCGGCCGTACCGGCAATACCGTCCAGGCCTTTCATCACCACCATCGGGTAGCCATGCGGGCCTTTGATGAAGTTGCCATAGGCATCGGTTGCCAGCAGCGGCACGTTGTCGACGTCGGCATCGGTCAGATTGATGCCGAGCAGGTCGCGGGCCTGGGCCTTGACCACTTTCCAGGTGGCCATGCCGCCGATTTCGTGATCGTCGCCGGTGCCGAACTTGCCATCGGCGCCCAGGTCGCGGTTGGTGATCAGCCGGCCCGTG
>NZ_JABMCW010000491.1:0-3044 GCF_013179705.1 Pseudomonas sp. CM25
AGTTCGCCATAGTAGCGGATGGCTTCCTTGAAGCCGTGCTGGTAGTCGGCCAGGTTGGCGATCTGCGAACCCATGTGGAAGTGCAGCAGGCGGATGCCCTGGTCCAGGCCGGCATCGCGGAAGCGCTGTACCACCGAGATCAGCTGGGCGGCGGACAAACCGAACTTGGACTTCTCGCCACCGGTGTCGGCCCACTTGCTCGACGCCAGCGACGACAGGCGCACGCGCAAGCCAACCTGTGGCTTGACCTTGAGCTCAGCCGCTTCTTCGATCACCAGGGCCACTTCCGACTCTTTCTCGATGACGATGAACACGTTATGGCCAAGCTTCTGCCCCATCAGCGCCAAGCGGATGAACTCGCGGTCCTTGTAGCCGTTGCAGACGATGGTACCGCCCTTCGGCGCCAGTGCCAGCACGGCCAGCAGCTCGGGCTTGGAGCCGGCTTCGAGGCCGATCGACACGTTTTGCGTGGCGATGATGTTTTCCACCACCGCTTCCTGCTGGTTGACCTTGATCGGGTACAGCGCGGTGTACTGGCTCTGGTATTCCAGGCGCGCGATGTTGGCGTCGAACGCGCCGGTCAGCTGGCGCACACGGTCCTGCAGAATGTCGGGGAAGCGCACCAGCAAGGGCAGCGACAGGCCGCTCTGGCGCAGCTCGTCGACCTGCTCGTACAGGTCGATCGGCGCGCTGTCCGGGCCGTTGGGGCGCACTTCGACGCGCCCGGCTTCATTGATGGCGAAATAACCAGCGCCCCAATGGCGGATGCCGTAAACACTGCGGCTGTCGGCCACGGTCCATTGGCTACCATCGTCTTTGCGTGTGCGTCGTACGGACATTCAAGTCCCCTATAGATAAGTCGAAGACACTGCCCCGCAAGGAGGCGGGCGCAGTGTAAAAGGCAAAAATGACGATTCGTCCGTGCCCAGCGATAGACCCTGGTCACGGCAACGAGTTTAGAAAGCACTGGGCAAAAAATCGCGCGGGTTGCTCAGCCGCCGGACTTTTTCGCCTTGAAGCCCTGTTTGATCAGCTCGCCAATCAGCAGCTCGACATGATCACCCTGGATCTCGATGACGCCATCCTTCAGCGCACCACCGGTACCGCAGCGGCGCTTGAGGGTGGTGGCCAGCTCCTTGAGCTGGTCGAGCGGCAGCGGCACACCGCTGACGGTGGTCACGGTCTTGCCGCCACGGCCTTTGCTTTCGCGGCGCACACGGGCAATGCCATCGCCTTCGGGGATGATCTGCTGCTTGCAGGTACAGGCATCCACCGGCTGGCCACAGTCGGGGCAGTGCCGACCGCTGTCGGTGGAGTAAACGAGACCGCCTAGGGCGGCGAAGGAAGAAGCTTTCTTGGCCACTTTTGTTCCTCTGTGCTGAGGACAAAAACTGGTCGTGCCTTGGGGTTGAGGCCGACCGCGAAGCCCCACTCTGGCAGGGGCGGCGCTACTGCCGCAAGACCTGCGGCAGCCCGTAAAGGGCGCGCAGTGTAACGATAAATGCGCCGGTTGCTAAGTACAGGATTGCGGCATTTTGCGAATGTTTTGCGACTATTCGCGGGCACGCCCGCTCCCACAGGGACTGCGCCGCCCCTGAGAGCTGCACAAATCCTGTGGGAGCGGGTTTACCCGCGAAAGGGCCGGCACAGGCAGCACAACTATTCCAGGCTAGCTTTATAGCGCTGCAACGCCGCCAACGAGTCCGGGCAATAGGGTCTTGTCAGGCTTTCCTCTTCAGCCAGCGCAAGACTGACAAAGCGCGCTTCGATCACCTCTTCCGGCTGCAACCGCAGCGGCGCATCCGACACCGCCGAATACACCGCGCACCACAACCGGTTATCCGGTTGGTCAAAGTAGAACCGCTCATGAAAGCGCAGCGGCGCATCTTCAATGCCCAGCTCCTCGGCCAGCTCTCGGGCCGCCGAGTCGGCATAGCCTTCCCCGGCCGCAACCATGCCGCCGGCAGCCACGTCCCAATACCCCGGGTACAGCGCCTTGCTCAGCGTCCGTCGATGTACGCACAACTCACCGGCGCTGTTGAACAGCAGGATGAAGGTGCAACGGCCGATCAGGCCGCGCTCGCGCAGTTCAGCCCGGGGCAAGGCGCCCAGCACCTGGTCGGCTTCGTCCACCCAGGTGACCAGTTCGCGGTCGGAAGCCGCCCGATGGGCGGCCTCGGTTGGGCTGATGGCCATGATCAACCCTGCGACAGCAGTTGACGCAGGTCGATGACTGCCGCGTTGGCCCGGGAAATGTAGTTGGCCATGACCAGCGAGTGGTTGGCCCACATGCCAAAGCCACTGCCGTTGAGCACCATCGGGCTCCACAGCGGCTCTTGCGAGGCTTCCAGCTCACGGATGATCTGGCGCACGCTGACCGTGGCGTTCTTCTTCGCCAGCACGTCGGCAAAGTCCACCTCGATGGCGCGCAGCAGGTGCGACAGCGCCCAGGCCTGGCCACGGGCTTCGTAAAACACGTTGTCGATCTGCAGCCATGGGGTTTCCACCAGCTCTTCGTCCACCTGCGGCGCCTGGCCGGCAACCACCGATTCGGTCTTCAGCGTGGTGTTCAGCTTGACCCGGCCAACGCTGGCCGACAGGCGCTGCGACAGCGAGCCCAGGCGCGTCGCCACGTCACCCAGCCAGTTGTTCAGGTTGTCGGCACGGGTGTAGAAGATGGCGCCCTTGTCACCGGCGGCCAGACGGGTCTGGTAACGGTTCAGCGACTTGATGCCTTCTTCGAACTCGGATTCGCTCGACGGCAGGATCCAGCTCTTGTTGTCGAAGTTGAAGCGCGGCTCGGCCTTGGCCAGGTCGGCGTCTTCGGTAGACTGCGACTGCGAGCGGGCGAAGTCCTTGCGCAGGGCGCGGGACAGGTCGCGCACCTGGACCAGCACGCCGTATTCCCAGCTCGGCATGTTGTCCATCCACAGCCCTGGCGGGAAGCGGTCGTTGGAAATGTAACCGCCGGGCTTGTTCAACAAGGTGCCGGCCACGGTCTTCAGGGTTTCGATGGTGGTATAGCCCACTACCATCTGCTGGCC
>NZ_JABMCW010000492.1:0-3036 GCF_013179705.1 Pseudomonas sp. CM25
CTTCGGCGTAGCTGAAACTGCGCACGGTGTCGCCGTTGCGGTTGATTACCGCAGTCAGCTGGCCGTGTTCGTCGTAGCGGTACTGGGTGAGCGTTTCGACCGCCTGGTTGTTGACCACGCGCTTGATGTCGATCAGGGTGCGGTAGACCACGCGCGCGTAGAGTTCGGCGACAATACCCCTACGTCAGAAACGTATTTCAATAAATTGGGGCGACTACCGCCCCATAAATACCTCTTTCTTAAAGAGCATCACTTCCATTTCCGTCAGCACTAAATACATATCGATGAAAGTGAAGCAGATTACGTCGACAACACTAAGCCTGCTATCATAACACCACTCTAAACATGATGCAGCGATTGAAACCTCTGCATCATGCCACTTAAATACAAACGACAGGCTTCACAGGCTATTCATCCAGCTCTCGAACTCTCTCGCCTCTTCTGCAGAGTTCAACTGCGCAATCCACTTGCATTCCCAGTCAGCTCTAACCATGTCAGAAACTGCAAAGACTACTATTTTCCCGGGCAAAAACATCGGACGCACCTCGTCCAGTACATCTACGCAAATTTGAAAAATTCTTTCACAGTGAGCTTCAAAATCCTGCTCTGGACTCATGGAATCGCTCAGTCCTGCTAACTCTTCAGAAATCCCATCAAACAGCTCAGCAGCATAAGCCTCATGGCTCCACTCTGCAGGCGCCCACTTGTAATAGATTGCATCATCGGGATCACCCGACTGCATAGCCTCCAAATTGCTCCTAAGATTAAGAGAAGGAGCTAAAGTACGTGCATCTGCATCTGAATAAAGAGCAAACGCACAAACTTCACCCTCCGGAAACTCACTAGCCATTCTTTCAGCAACTGCAATCGTAGCTGTTTTGATTTTTTCTTTCAAATTATTATAATTCATATAATCTACCCTCATCACCTATGGCAATAGATCAATTGTACCATCCGCAAAATGCTGGCCCATTTTTCTTAGAGCAGCAACCACACTGTCTCTGGATCCCGCGCCACCTGCATCGGCCCTAGCCAAAGCCTCGTACACTTTTTTTGCGTTAGCAGTTGAATGTCCGGTATTGGGCGCCCAAATCAAGTTTTCCTTGCCTTTATACCAATCAATATCGTGCCTCTCCAAGATTTCCTTACTCTTATCAAGAATAGCCCGCATTTCTTTGCCCTTACCATTCTTAAATACGATGTGATGCGCGTGTGGCCTAAGCATTCCTTTAGGCGCCTCACCCCCACCAATACTTCTAAGATGATTACCCCATTTGACAGTATCAGCGCACAGGCCTAAAGGATCAATCCAGGTCAATGGGCTGGCTGTATACTCATAAAGATTCCAGCCACCATATAAACCGATTGGATCTTGCGTTACAAATTTACCGACCTCAGGGTCGTAGTACCTTAGAGTATTGTAGTGCAGTCCTGTTTCATAATCGAAGTACTGGCCTTGGAAACGCAGATTCTGTTCGACTTCGCTTACGTTTAGCTGCTCTACCGATCCCCACGAATGATACGTCGCCTGCCAAACGATCTGGCCATCGCTATCCGTCAACTCCAGCGGCGTACCAATCTGGTCTGTATGGAAGTAGTAAAGCTTCCGCTCCTCCCCTTCAACGTGATCAACCCGCGCCAACGGCGCATAGCTACCCGGCTCATAGAGGTAGAGAATGCTCTGCCCCGGCGTTTCCTCGCGCAGCATCCTCAGCCCTTGCCACAGAAAGCGCTTCTGCTCGACCTGGCCATTGATCTCAGCCTGCTTGGCTACCCGCCGCCCTAAGCTGTCATAGCGATACTCACCCCGGCTTTCCAGCTTGCCATTGACCAGCGTCTCCGCGCGCACCAACCGGTTCTCGCAGTCATAGCTGAAGTGCTGCAGCTTGCCGGTCCCCGAGCGCTTTTCGATCAGGTTACCCCAAGGGTCATAGCGATACTCCTGGTCCCGCCACCGCTTGATCCGGTTGTCCTTGACCTTGTCGAACTGCCGCGCATTGAAGTCCAGCCGGTTCGCCGCTGCGTCATAACGAAACTCTTCGCTACCCACCAGCGAGCCGGTATCTCGGCTACGCAACTGGCCGTTGGCTTCGTATTCGTACTGGATCTCGCCACGTAGCTTGTCGAGCGTGCGCACCAGTTCACCCGCCGGGTCGTACTGATACCGCCGATGAATCGGGTTATAGGCATGTTCCACCAGCAGCGCGGTATTCACCCCGGTGTTGTGCACTTGCGACAGCTTGTCGGCGGGCAAGGTCGAGGCAAACTGCCAGGCCTTGCGACCCATGGCGTCATAACCAAAGCAACTGGTGAGTTTGCCCTGGGTCCGGTACACCTCGCGGTGCAGGTCATCGCGCTCCATGTCGCTGATCACCTGGCCATCCAGGTTCAGCTGGTGCAGGTGGCCGCTACCGTAGTACAGGTGGTTGACCTTGCGCCCATCCGGCAGGGTCAAGGTGGTCATGTTGCTGAGCGGGTCGTATTCGTAGCTGAGCGTCCCATCTGGAGTGACTTCCTGCGTCAGCCGGCCCAGCAGATCGTAGGAGTACTCCAGCTTTTCTTCGGTAACCCCGAGCTGCTTGCCGATCCCGCTAGGCTGTCGCTGGATGCTCAGCAACCGGTCACCGTCGTCATAGCTGAACAGCTGCTGTGCATCGCTGTTCAGCTTGCTGAGCAGCCGGCCAATGGCATCACGCTCGAAAAGCGTATGCCGCTGCGGCCGCTCGGCATTTTCGCCGTAACCAATCTCCTCCAGCCGCGTCAGATGCCCGCCGACGTTGTAGCTGAAGCGCCGGGTCAGGTTGTCCACCCGCACCTCTTCCGTCAGCCGGTCCGACACGTCGTAGGCAAAGCTGTAGGTGGCGTTGTTCTCGTTGACCAGTGCGGTCAGGCGGATGGCCTGGTCGTACTCGTAGCGCACCCGCTGGCCCTTGGCATCCTGGCGGCTGCCGGGCAGGCCGCGGGCGGTGCGCAGCAGGCGGGTGGTCTGGCCCTTGCCGTCGGTGTGGCTGAGTACTTGGCCGTAGACGTTGTAGG
>NZ_JABMCW010000493.1:0-3036 GCF_013179705.1 Pseudomonas sp. CM25
TCACCAATTTCGTATTGCAGTAGGAGTCCGCAATGGCCGTACAGGACCTGCTGTCCCAGGATGAAATCGATGCCCTGTTGCACGGCGTCGACGACGGGCTGGTGCAGACCGAAAGTGCATCGGAACCCGGCAGTATCAAAAGCTACGACCTGACCAGCCAGGACCGTATCGTGCGGGGTCGCATGCCGACCCTGGAAATGATCAACGAGCGCTTTGCCCGCTACACCCGCATCAGCATGTTCAACCTGCTGCGCCGCTCGGCCGACGTGGCAGTCGGCGGCGTGCAGGTGATGAAGTTCGGCGAGTACGTGCATTCGCTGTACGTGCCCACCAGCCTCAACCTGGTCAAGATCAAGCCGTTGCGTGGCACCTCGCTGTTCATCCTCGATGCCAAGCTGGTGTTCAAGCTGGTAGACAACTTCTTCGGTGGCGATGGCCGTCACGCCAAGATCGAAGGCCGTGAATTCACTCCGACCGAACTGCGGGTAGTGCGCATGGTGCTGGACCAGTGCTTCGTCGACCTCAAGGAAGCCTGGCAGGCGATCATGCCGGTCACCTTCGAGTACATGAACTCCGAGGTCAACCCGGCCATGGCCAACATCGTCGGCCCCAGCGAGGCGGTGGTGGTATCGACCTTCCACATCGAGCTGGACGGCGGTGGCGGCGACCTGCACGTGACCATGCCGTACTCGATGATCGAGCCGGTGCGGGAAATGCTCGATGCCGGCTTCCAGTCCGACCTCGACGACCAGGACGAGCGCTGGGTCAAGGCCCTGCGCGAGGACGTGCTGGACGTGGCCGTGCCTGTGACCGCCACAGTCGCCCGGCGCCAGCTGAAGTTGCGCGACATCCTGCACATGCAGCCTGGCGATGTGATCCCGGTGGAGCTGCCCGAGCACCTGGTGCTGCGCGCCAACGGCGTGCCGTCGTTCAAGGCCCGGCTGGGTTCGCACAAGGGCAACCTGGCCCTGCAGATCATCGACCCGATCGTGCGCCGCTGACGGCGCAGCGCTCGCTCATAACGAATTGAATGCCTGTCGAGGAAACCATGGCTAACGAAAACGAAATCACCTCCGCAGAGGACCAGGCACTGGCCGATGAGTGGGCCGCAGCGCTGGAAGAAACCGGTGCCGCCGGCCAGGCCGATATCGATGCGCTGCTGGGGGGTGACACCGGCGGTATGGGTGGCCCGGGCCGCCTGCCGATGGAAGAGTTCGCCAGTTCGCCCAAGCCGAACGAGAACGTCAGCCTGGAAGGCCCGAACCTGGACGTGATCCTGGATATCCCGGTGAACATTTCCATGGAAGTGGGCAGCACCGAGATCAATATCCGCAACCTGCTGCAGCTCAACCAGGGCTCGGTCATCGAGCTTGACCGGCTGGCGGGCGAGCCACTCGACGTGCTGGTCAACGGCACGCTGATCGCCCATGGCGAAGTGGTCGTGGTCAACGAAAAGTTCGGCATCCGCCTGACCGACGTGATCAGCCCCAGCGAACGCATCAAGAAGCTGCGCTGAGTGAAGGGCACGATGCGCGCCATCGCGGCGTCCGCGGTGCTGCTTGCCAGCCAGGCCGGTCTGGCCGCAGCCACCCCTGCGGCGACCCCGGCGTCTGCGCCTGGCAGCCTGGGCGGGCAGCTGGCGCAGATGGTCTTCGGCCTGCTGTTGGTGGTGGGCCTGATCTTCTTTCTGGCCTGGCTGCTGCGGCGCCTGCAAAGCACGGCGGTAAAGGGCGGGCAGGTGATCGAGATCGTCGGCAGCCGCGCCATCGGCCCGCGTGACCGGCTGTTGCTGGTGCAGGTGGGCAACGAGCAGATCCTGATTGGCCATACCCCCGGCAGTATCGAGGCCCTGCATGTCATGGCTGAGCCCGTGCAAGTGCCGGTTGGCAGCCGCCAGGCGGCGCCCGAGTTTGCCCAGCGACTGATGGAGCTGATGGGCAAGGACCCTAAGGACAAGAAGTGATGAGTGGCGCGCTGCGTACGTTGTTGACCCTGGCGCTGCTGCTGGCGGCGCCGCTGGCCCTGGCCGCCGACCCGCTGTCGATCCCGGCCATTACCCTGTCCAATGGTGCGGACGGGCAGCAGGAGTATTCGGTCAGCCTGCAGATCCTGCTGATCATGACGGCGCTCAGCTTCATCCCGGCGTTCGTCATCCTGATGACCAGCTTCACCCGCATCATCATCGTGTTCTCGATTTTGCGCCAGGCGCTGGGCCTGCAGCAGACGCCGTCCAACCAGATCCTCACCGGCATGGCACTGTTCCTGACCCTGTTCATCATGGCGCCAGTGTTCGACCGGGTGAACCAGAACGCCCTGCAGCCCTACCTGAACGAACAGCTTACCGCGCAGCAGGCCATCGACAAGGCCCAGGGGCCGCTCAAGGACTTCATGCTGGCACAAACCCGGCAAAGCGACCTGGACCTGTTCATGCGCCTGTCCAAGCGCACCGACATCGCCGGCCCTGACCAGGTGCCGCTGACGATCCTGGTGCCGGCGTTCGTCACCTCGGAGCTGAAGACCGCATTTCAGATCGGCTTCATGATCTTCATCCCGTTCCTGATCATCGACATGGTGGTCGCCAGTGTGCTGATGGCCATGGGCATGATGATGCTGTCACCGCTGATCATCTCGCTGCCGTTCAAGATCATGCTGTTTGTTCTGGTTGATGGCTGGGCGCTGATCATGGGCACCCTGGCCAGCAGTTTCGGCGGCGTCTGACGCCGTCAAGGAGAGCGCATGACCCCGGAAATTGCCGTTGACCTGTTCCGTGATGCCTTGTGGCTGACCACCCTGATGGTGGCCGTGCTGGTGGTGCCAAGCCTGCTGGTGGGTCTGGTTGTGGCGATGTTCCAGGCGGCCACGCAGATCAACGAACAGACCCTGAGCTTTCTGCCGCGGCTGCTGGTAATGCTGGTCACGTTGATCGTCGCCGGGCCCTGGCTGGTGCAGAAGTTCATGGAGTACATCACCAACCTGTACACCAACATCCCGCAGCTGATCGGTTGACGCGGCGATGCTGGAGCTGACAGACGCGCA
>NZ_JABMCW010000494.1:0-3032 GCF_013179705.1 Pseudomonas sp. CM25
GGTCAGCACGCCCTGGATGAGTTTGCCGTCCTCACCGACTGCATAGCCCTGCAGGTTGGCACCCGAAGAGTTCACCACATAACCGGCCTTGTCGCTGTAGAACGCGCCAGCACGGGTGTAGATCTTCGAACCGTTGTCGTTCAGGGCAAAGAAACCGTTGCCATCGATGGCCATGTCCAGCGCCTGGCCGGTGGCATTGATGTTGCCTGGAGTGAACAACTGCGAAACCGCAGCGGTTTTCACCCCGGTACCGATCACGGTCTTGCCCGCGCTGGTGCCACGTACGGAGTTGGAGTACTGGTCGGCGAACTCGGCGCGCGACGACTTGAAGCCGGTGGTGGCAACGTTGGCAATGTTGTTGCCGGTAACGTTCAGGGCCTTGTTTGCTGCATAGAGGCCGCTAAGGCCGATATTGAAAGACATGTGTAACTCCTGTCGTTTTGCTCAGGCCCTAGATGCCGATGCTTTGAATTTTGGAAAGCGCAACACTGCCCAGGCCGGCCAGGTTGAGCGTCATTTCCGAACCGTTGCTGCCCATGGTCACGCTGGTCACCGAGGCCGGCAGATTGGTGGTCATGGCCGTGGCCTGGCCATCGATCGAGGCGCTGGCCTTGAAGGTGTAGGTGCCGGCATCGGCCACTTCACCGTCGTCGTTCAGGCCATCCCAGGTGAAGTCGATGCTGCCGGCCTTCTGGGTACCCAGCTCGATGGTACGTACCAGCTTGTCGTCCTTGTCGTAGATACCCACCGAGGTGGAGGTGCTGGACGAGGTAAGGTTGACCGAACCCTTCATGTCCTTGCTGGTGTCGACCACGGCCTTGTCGGTCTGCACGATCACATTGCGCCCGACCAGCGACGACGCCTGCAGGGCCTGGGAAGACTGCAGCCCAGTGGCGATATAGGTCACCGCATCATTCAGCGACTGCATGCTTTCGAGGCTGCTGAACTGCGCCAGCTGGGCCACGAACTCGCCGTTTTCCTGCGGGTCGAGCGGGTTCTGGTTCTGCATCTGGGTAACCAGCAACTGCAGGAAAGCGTCCTTGCCCAACGCGCTGCCGGCGGCACCGGTGCTGCTGTCGGTCTTGGAGGTCTGCTTCTGCAGCGAGGTCAGGTAGGCGCTACCGACGTCGGTGGTGGAATTGGTGGTGGTCATGTCGGCTTCCTATCACTGCCCCAGGGTCAGGACTTTCTGCATCATGCTTTTGGCGGTGTTCATCAGCTCGGCGTTGGTCTGGAACGCGCGGCTGGCGGAGATCATGTCAGCCATCTCCTCGACCACGTTGACGTTGGGGTAGTAGACGTAACCATCCTTGTTCGCCGCCGGGTGGTTCGGCTCGTAGCGCGCTTCCAGGGTGCTCTGGTCCTCGACGATGCCTTTGACCTGCACGCCCTGCCCCGCTTCGCCCTGGTCCTCGAACAGCGACTGGCTGCCGCCGGCCTGCGCATCCTGGAAGGTGGTGGCGAACACCGGGTGGCGGGCGCGGTAGGTCTGGTCGATGCTCGAGGACACGGTCTCGGCGTTGGCGATGTTGGAAGCGACGGTGTTCAGGCGCGTGTTCTGCGCGCTCATGCCGCTACCGGCAATATTGAAAACACTGGAAAGGGACATGGTCATTCTCCCCGCAGGGCGGAAACCAGCCCTTTGAATTTACTGTTGAGCAAGGTGAAGCTGGCCTGGAAACCGATGGCGTTTTCGGTGTAGTTCGATTGCTCGATCTGCGCGTCCACGGTGTTCTGGTCGATCGAAGGCTGCAGCGGGGTACGGTACTTGAGGGTATCGTCGGCCGCGATCGCCAGCCCATCGGCTTCGATATGGCGGCTGTTGGTCCGGTCCATGGCGAACCGGCCACCCTGCTGCTTGCTGGTTTCGGCAGCCAGCACCGAGGAAAAGTCCATGTCACGCGCCTTGTAGTTGGGCGTGTCGGCGTTGGCGATGTTGTTGGCCAGCACTTCGGCGCGCTGGGCGCGGAAGCCCAGGGCCTTTTCGTGGATACCAAGCGCCTTGTCGAAGCTGATGCTCATGTCGGGGAAACCTTCGGAGGTTGACCGGAATATCGTTGAGCAAGGTATAGCAAGGGCTGTGCCAACCACTGCAAAGCCTGGAAACACTGGGCTGCGAGGCAGCGTTCGGTGGGGTTGATGCCAGAAAAGCGGCAAAGGCCTTCCGCCTTGTGCGGCGAAAGCGGCAATTGCCGGGCGGCAAGAGCGGCAAACCAAAAAATTGACGTCGGCACCGCGCCGCCTGCATCGCCGGCAAGCCAGCTCCCACAAGTACTGCACAAATGCTGAGGCCTGTGCTGGTCCTGTGGGAGCTGGCTTGCCGGCGATAAGGCCCTGACAGGCAACAAAAAGGCCGGCAATTGTCGCTGCCGGCCTTTGGGCTTACTTGGCCTGGTAGATGATCCCCGGGCTGCACTGCACCATCTGGTAATGGTCCGGCAACCCGTTCAGCGCCTCCGAAGCCCCCAGGAACAGGTACCCGCCCGGCTTCAGGGTACTGTGAATGCGCAACAGAATGTCGCGCTTCACCTGCGCCGAGAAGTAGATCAGCACGTTGCGGCAAAACACGATGTCGAACTTGCCCAGGCTGGCATAACTGTCCAGCAGGTTGAACGAGCGGAATTCGACCCGGCTGCGAATCGCCGGTTTCACTGCCCAGCGCCCGGCCCCCTTGGGGTCGAAGTAACGTTGCAGGCGCTCCTGCGACAGGCCGCGGGCAATCGCCAGGCTATCGTACTCGCCGGTCTTGCAGTTGTTCAGCATGGTGCCAGACAGGTCGGTGGCAACAATTTGCGCCCCCATCTTCAGCTGGCCAAGGTTGCTGCGCTCGAATTCGTCGATGGCCATCGAGATGGAATACGGCTCCTGCCCCGACGAACAGGCTGCCGACCACATGCGCAGGCGCTGGCCGGGGTTGTTGCGGATGAACTCGGGGATCACCTTGTTCTTCAGCACTTCGAACGGGTAGGTATCGCGAAACCACAAGGTCTCGTTGGTGGTCATGGCATCGACCACCTGCTCGCGCAAACCGC
>NZ_JABMCW010000495.1:0-3029 GCF_013179705.1 Pseudomonas sp. CM25
CTTTTTTATCAATCTGCGGATCTCCAATACCTGTGGGTTACGAATGCATGTCGATTTGATAACAAGATAGATATCTTTCTCCACTAGGTCATCCAGGAAACCCGGTATAGGAATGATGTTCCTTTCCATTTTTCTACTGTAGTCCGGCAGCACACCGATGCAAGCGCCTCCGACGACGAGGCCGCGTGACAAGTTATAGTTTTTTACCCGTGTTGTGCCTCCCTGATGCTCGGCCATTATCGAAGCCCATTTTTGTGAGTCTGCCAAGATCTCATCATCCCAAGGGACAACGAGCATGAAGTTATGCAGATCCACGTTCTCAACTGGCAGCGTGACGCTTCGTGAGTAGCGACTGGAAATAAACAGCGAATGCCCAATTCGACCAAGCCTTTCAAACCTATAGGTAGGGTTTCGATCGAGCTCGCCGTCATCATCCGGGGTGACGAAAATTATGCCTACATCAACTTCACACTCAGAGAGCATTCTCGCTGTGCACTCAGAGTGGATTTCTAGTTGCATTTCGGCATGATCCCGCACATATGCGACCAGATCGCGGTTCACGATGTCGCTGAGCACCGGCTCCGTGATCGCGATGGTAAGCCTGGGCACTTCCTTCTCGCCGGCCTTGCCGAGGCCGTCTGGGCCGAAGAGCTGGCTCAGGTAATGACTGACCCTTTCGCCTGTGCGCGTCAGAGCAAGCTTGTTGTGCTTATAGACAAATACTGGAGCACCGATGTGCTCCTCAAGCTTTTCTAGGCGTTTCCGCAAGCCTACCACCGGTACATTGAGCCCTCGGGCAGCCTGTTTGAAACTCGCACAACGTGCTGTTGCGAAAAATTCTAGCGCTAGCTGATCATCAATTGGCAGATCATCCAATATGTCAGGACTGTAAGAAACAGAGCCGCTTGTATATGTTTCATTTTGTGTAACCATTAGGTCCCCCTTGATGCGGGGAATTTATCTCAACGCCGCCCGGCATTCCTTATATTGTCAACATTGTAATGTGTAGGTCATGCGTGCGTTATTGGAGGCCCTTCATTGCCAAAGCGTAATTTTCAAGCAATCCTGCTGATATTATAGCCTGCTAGCCTAGCATCCCGTTTTTTTGTTCCTCGAAACATGTGTGTTTAGGTAGCGGTGCTTTTACATTTGATTCACCATTTTTTCACCTTTGCCTCCATAGGCTTCGGACATGGAAAATAAAAGCCCACCTCTTTATAGGTTACTGATTCGTTATCTAGGGATCGGATTCATAGCCACTGCAATCCATTATTTTGTGTTCCTGTTGCTGGTAGCTACAGAGATGTCTACGCCATTTCTAGCCAGTATTTTCGGCGGCCTGGTAGGCGCTATTGCAAGCTTCATAGGTAATAGGGCGTACTGTTTTAAGGCGGATGGCTTTCGGAAATTTCAGCCTCTTCGGTTTGCACTGGTCGCGCTAGCAACAAACATCGGCAACGGCGTGGGTATGTGGTTGCTCATCAAGTCGAATCTGTCACCGCTCATCTCCCAGGTCCTAGTGACTGTGACGCTCACTGCACTTGGATTCATTGCACACCGTTTCTGGACATTCAATCATGCAGACATTACATCGCTTTCCCGAGCGCCCTGATCCCTTATTAACCATAGTCGTTCCATGCTTTCAGGAAGAGGAGAGCATTCCAGAGTTCCATCAGCGCATCACCCGCGTCGTAAAGCGCCTACCTGTCTCTTGTGAGATTCTCTACATTGATGATGGAAGCAACGATCGAACTGCAAATTTGCTACGCGATTATCAGGATGGATCGGCTGTTCGTAGTCTGTTCCTCAGCCGCAACTTCGGCAAAGAGGCAGCACTGAGCGCCGGGATAGATCATGCCCGTGGCAGCGCATTAATCTTCATTGACGTCGACCTGCAGGACCCACCTGAGCTCATCCCGGCCATGGTGGATTTCTGGCAGCGTGGCTACGATGTAGTAAACATGCAGCGCAACCTTAGAACCGGTGATTCATGGTTCAAGCGTGTGAGTGCCCGGGCTTACTACTGGGTCATGCAGCGCCTGGTTGAAAAGGTTGATCTGCCCGCCGATGTCAGCGATTTCCGCCTGATCGGACCTGCTCCACTGGCGGCACTTCGAGCGCTGGATGAGCGTTCCAGAATACTCAAGGGGATGATCGGCTGGGTAGGTTTTCGCACCGTCGAGCTGCCTTACGATCGTACTGTGCGCCATGCCGGTAGCACCAAGTGGAACGCCGCTGGCCTCTTCAATTTGGCCATTGAGAGCATCGTCAGTTTCTCTCGCAAACCGCTACGCATATTCAGTCTAATCAGCTTCGGTCTATTCGTCTCCAGCATCTGCTACATGCTTGCATCGCTCGTAGCAGGCAGCTTCGACGTCCATCACCTGCTCGTCGGAATGGCTTCATTTCTGTGCATCGGAGTTGCCATGGTGGGGGAGTACCTAGGCGTGGCACTCGCAGAAGTCAAACGCCGGCCTCGCTATTTCCTGAAGAGCAACAGCAAGGCAGATCCCGTGTCGCTCCATGCTTCGGTGCCTTTGATCGAGGGTAAGAAATGCTGAATCTGAGAAAAGAGCGGCCCCTGTGGTGGATCCTGGGTTCAATTCTGGTATTGCGCTTGTTGGGTTTGGGCGTCTACCCACTGATGGACACATCGGAGGCACGCTATGCCGAAATGGCACGCAAGATGGTCGAGTTAAACGATTGGATCACGCCGATGTTCGACTACGGGGTACCGTTCTGGGGTAAGCCGCCGCTATCCTTCTGGACCCAGGCTGCGAGCATGACGGTTTTCGGGGTGAATGAGTTCGCTGCTCGATTCCCGGCCTGGCTGCTGCATCTGGGCAGCTGTTTCATCATCATCAAGCTCGGTACTCAGCAGATCTCGCGTAATGCTGGAATCTGGGCCGCCATCATCTTCTCTAGTACGACACTTGGCCTAGTCTCCAGCGGAGTCGTGCTGACTGACCCTGTTCTGTCGTTCTCGATTTTGCTCTCCAGCTATGGATTCTGGCGTTGGATGAAGTGCT
>NZ_JABMCW010000496.1:0-3022 GCF_013179705.1 Pseudomonas sp. CM25
AGTTCCAATTGCAGGGCCGCGCCTACGGCACGGACCTGGTGGACGTGGAGTGGAAACTGCCGATTGATGGTACTGGCACGATCGATGGCGAGAAAAACGACCACTACACGCCGCCCTTTGCTGATTCCGACGCGCGTTTCACCCTGATCATCGGCAAATGGGCGCTAGAGGGTTCCGATTTCATCTTCGAAGGCCACCTGCTGCTGCAGCTGCCTTTGTCACAGCATTTTGCAGCCATGCATCGCGCCGCCAGCCCGGCAGGCCTGCGCGTGGCCCCCGCACCGTCGCTTGGAGGTTGAAGCCATGTTCTATTCATTGGAGCAACTGCTTGAAAAAATGAAGCAAGGATCGGTGACGCTTGGCTGGGGCGCAGTCGCGGTGTACAGCCGTCGCCAGCTCAATCGTTTGCTGGAGCAGCAGTATCTGCAACGTCTTGCGGAGAACAACTTTCTTCCACCGTTCAGCGACATACTCAAGCGCAAGGCGGTGGGTCAGACAGTCTCGGTGGAAGGGCTCGAGTTCGGCACGCCGATGTTGTCATTCAGCAGCGCCTCGGTCAGCGACTCCAAGGCCACGCTGACCTTGAACATCATCAGCGGCACGTTGACCTTCAACGGGGAACTGCTGCGCAGCTATGTAATCACCGAAGCGCAGGGGCATTCGCTGACAATGGAGGTCGACCTCCAGACCGTGCGCGGTGAGGTGGCCCCCTATGGTCGGGTCGCGCTGAATCTGGCCAAGGGTGCGAAGTTCACCAGCAAGCTCTTCGATGAGGAGGAGGAAGACAAGGACCACCTCCACCAACAGCTGGACAGGGCATTGGGAGATTGGCTAGGCGCCATGCCAGCGCGCTGCGTGATGTTTGAACTGGGCACGGTGGACTTCGCCGGTTATGACGAGTTGACCCCTACCAACTTCATACTGCGCACCCAAGCGGCCCCCGGGGCACGTATACGAAATGCAGACAATTACGGTGATGGCGCAGTGCTGGTGTTCATGCGCCTGCGTGGCAACGCTACTGATGGCGAACAGCCCGATGGCGCATACCCTTATCTGCTCCCCGAAGGCGACTATTCGGCCACGCTGGTGCTGAACAAGGATTTGTTGAAGTACGCTTCCGCTGAAGGCTTCGAGCTGCTCGCTACCCTGCTGTTTCCGGAACTCAATGCCTTTGTCAAAACGGCAGACCATACGCCGCTGGATCGAGCCCTGTTCGGCAATATAAACCCGTTGCTGATGAGCATGAAGGTAAAGCCGGCCATGGGTACGGTTGTGCCGGCGGGCCAAACGCATCAGTTCGAACTGTACGATGGCGAGGACAAGAAGCAAAAAGCCAGCGCCTGGTCAGCGCTCAATCCACAAAGCCATGACGATAAAGGGCATGGCACGATCAGCGCCGATGGCCTCTACACTGCCCCCGCTGCGGACGAGGTAGGGGAGGATGTGCTGAACGTCATCATCACGGCGGAATTCAAGAAAGGTGACGATACCTACAAGGCCTCTGCTCGCTTGCTGGTGACGTCCGCGGAGGTGCTGGCGATGCCCGTTGCTGGCGCCTATCAGCCCAGGCAGAGTGCAAATGGGATAGATGTGTGGAACGCGGGCAATGATCCGGTCAGATTCCGATTGCTGGGCCAGCCTTTGGGCGAGCTGGCGTATGTGGGAGGCGGGCGATCAAGGTTCGTACCGGGTGGACAAGCCCGGCGGCGAGTCCTTAGTGTGCAGGAACTGCAGGCCGAGTCGGCGGAGCAGAATCGCACTGCTCTCGTTCTGGTTCACAACCAGCCCCTGGTGGCGCTCGACCCACCCTTCGTGCCGAAACAGGCCTTCGGTGGCACCACCCAGCTGCGCGAAGTGAACCGCATCATGCCCAATGAACAGCGGCGCTGGCGAATGTTGTCAGGCCCCGGCAACGTGTCCCCATCGGGGCAGTTCACGGCCTCTACACAAGGCATACAGCAACCCAATGTGGTGGCCTGTGAAGTGGTGCGCAATGGCGTGGTATTCGCATCGGGCTATAGCGTGCTGAAAGAGACGCCGGTAAAGCCACTGAGCAGCTGGGTGGCACTGCAGCGCTTCACCGTCACGGTTGGCAAAAGCCCCGAGGGCGTGCGCGGGACAGTCGGCTCCAGTGGCTTCCAGCAACTGGAAGTCGAGTTCACCGTGGAAACCTTGCAAGCGGATGGCGCGGACTACAAGTTGAGTCCGACAGAAATTGGCACGCTCACGCTTTTCGACCGCGCAGGGCAGAAAGTTGCCAGCCTGTGCGACAACGAGGAAGGAATCGGCAAGGAGTATGGCAATGTCTGGCGTACCAGCCTGACAAAAAACCGGTTCGTATTGGCCAATGAAGGCCCCATGCAATCTGCAACGCCGCGTGGTCCGGAGGACCGGACCATACGCCAGACGCTCCACCTGCACCGCCGCGGAACGTCGGGGTCGCAAGTGTTTTACGCGGGTTTCAAGTCCGCGAGTGGCAGGTGGTTTTATTCCAATGACACGGATCATCGCAACGCCACCATCGAGGTTCAGGTGCGGACACCGGAGCCGTACAAGTCCAGCGATTATACGTTGACTCGCAAGCGTGTGGTTGGTGGTGGTGCAGTTATGGATCCTCCAGGCGTCCCTGTGGACCCGCAACATGAAGCCTTCGACATGCACCCGGTCACTGAAGACTACTGGTTGCTGGACTACCGGAGCGGGACTTTCTATACAGCGGAGTTCATAAAATCCAAGGCGAGTGATGAGGAGGGCGATGTCAACACGTCGATCGCTCGCTGGGAAAGCCCTTACTCGAATGAGCGCTTCTACAGTTACACGGGATATATGTTCCAGAATCATGGCGAGCCGGAACCCACTGCTGTTTCTTTCGATAAACGAATCAAGGACCTGCTGGGGACGGAAGATTACCATCGCCCGGTGCGCTCGGAATACGAAGCGGGGCTGTTGGTGATCGCCAACTACCGAAACATGAATCGTGCGCTGGGTGAGGTTGATCCGAACGTGCTGTCGAAACTGTCCA
>NZ_JABMCW010000497.1:0-3016 GCF_013179705.1 Pseudomonas sp. CM25
ATCTCCGGGTAGCCGATACCGGCCGCCAGCGACGAGTTCTTCGCCAGGTTCAGGTACTGGCTGGTCAGCGGCGGAATGATCACCCGCAGTGCCTGGGGGATGATCACCTTGCGCAGTGTCGGGCCCTCACGCAGGCCCAGCGAGCGCGCGGCTTCGGTCTGGCCATGGCTGACCGAGCGGATACCGGAACGCACGATTTCGGCGATGAACGCTGCGGTGTAGATGGTCAGTGCCAGGGTCAGCGCCAGCAACTCGGGGATCAGCACCCAGCCACCGACGAAGTTGAAGCCCTTCAACTGCGGCATTTCCCAGGTAACCGGGCTGCCGAACAGCAGCACGCAGGCCCCGGGGATGGCAACCAGCAACCCCAGCCCCACCCAGAACTTGTGGAACGGTACGCCGGTTTCGTTGAAGCGCTTGTTGGCGTAGCGCACCATCGCCACGGTCGCCAGCAGCGCCAGGGCCAAGGCAATGGCGAACGGCCAGAAACCATCGGTCATGGCAGCACCGGGCATGTTCAGGCCGCGGTTGCTGATGAAGAACATATCGTCGATGTTGATGCTGCCCCGCGGCCCCGGCAGGGTCAGGAACACGGCGAAGTACCAGAACAGGATCTGCAACAACGGCGGGATGTTGCGGAAGGTTTCCACATACACGGTCGCCAGCTTGTTGATCATCCAGTTCGGCGACAGCCGCGCCACGCCGATGATGAAGCCGAGAATGGTCGCCAGCACCACGCCAATGAGGGTCACCAGCAGGGTGTTGAGCAGGCCGATGACGAACACCCGCGCATAGCTGTCGGATTCCACATAGGGGATCAGGTGCTGGGCAATGCCGAAGCCGGCACTGCGCTCGAGGAAGTCGAAGCCCGAGGTGATGCCCCGGTGTTGCAGGTTGGTTTGCGTGTTGTGGAACAGGTACCAGCCCAGGCCGACCACGAACACGATCGTGAGGACCTGGAACAGCCACGCGCGCACACGTGGATCACTCAGGGACAAGCCCTTTTGTGCGCCGATTCGATTTTGCATGAGGTGCCCCGGAAAGTAGGGTTCCGAACAACCTGCGGCGGCGGGATGCCGCCGCAGGATGCAGCCATCAGCGCACAGGTGGCGCGTACTGGATGCCGCCGTTGTTCCACAGGGCGTTCATGCCACGGTCGATCTTCAGGTCGGTGCTCTGGCCCAGGTTCTTCTCGAACACTTCGCCGTAGTTGCCGACTTGCTTGACGATCTGCACTACCCAGTCTTTGGGCAGCTTGAGGTCCTTGCCATACTCGCCGTCAGCGCCAAGCAGCCGGGCGTTGTCGGGGTTCTTGGTAGACTTGGCTTCGGCCTCGACGGTTTTGGAGGTGATGCCTGCTTCTTCGGCATTCAGCATCGCGAACAAGGTCCACTTGACGATGCTGAACCACTCTTCGTCGCCCTTGCGCACCACCGGGCCCAGCGGCTCCTTGGAGATGGTTTCCGGCAGCACTACATAGTCGGTCGGCGCGGCCAGCTTGGAACGCTGGGCAAACAGCTGCGATTTGTCCGAAGTCAGCACGTCGCAACGGCCGGACTCCAGCGACTTGGCGCTCTCGTCGGAAGTGTCGAAGGTGATCGGGGTGTACTTCAGGCCATTGGCGCGGAAGTAGTCCGACACGTTCAGCTCGGTAGTGGTACCGGCCTGGATGCAGATGGTGGCGCCGTCGAGCTCCTTGGCGCTGGAAACACCGAGCTTCTTGTTGACCAGGAAGCCGACGCCGTCATAGTAGGTGACACCGGCGAACACCAGACCCATGCCGGCATCGCGCGAGCTGGTCCAGGTGGTGTTGCGCGACAGCACGTCGACTTCCCCCGACTGCAGGGCGGTGAAGCGTTCCTTGGCGTTGAGCTGGCTGAACTTGACCTTGCTGGCGTCGCCGAACACGGCGGCGGCCACGGCGCGGCAGACATCGGCGTCGATGCCGACGATCTTGCCCTGCGCATCAGGTACCGAGAAGCCTGGAAGACCGTCGCTCACGCCACACTGGACGAAGCCCTTTTTCTTCACCGCATCGAGGGTGGCGCCGGCCTGGGCAGTGCTCACGGCGCCCAGTGCGGCGGCAGCGGTCAGGACTGCCAGGGTGGTTTTCAACATCTTCATTCACAACCTCCAAATCGCTCTTGTTGTATCGAGCCGGAATTGCACCGCACCCTTTTGAGGCGTATCCGACCCGTGTTGGCTTGTTATTGGGTCAATTGGCGCAATGGACTGTTCTGTGACAGCCTTCGCTTACAAAGGGTGTTACCGTCTCGGCCTGCCCTTTGCATCGCAGGTTCAATTGCAAAGCGCGTACCAGAACTCCTGGCTGTAGCGTTTAAGCGCACGTCAAGTAGGGAAAGTTGTATCGTTGCGACATTCTTTTTCCGACAATCATTTCCCGCGCCTTCATTTCACGCACGCCATAACAAGATCCGCACACTTTCGGAGCAGTCATGACCAACCCACTGATCCTCGAACCGCAGAAAACCGCAGACGCTTGTGTGATCTGGTTGCACGGTTTGGGGGCCGACCGTTACGACTTCCTACCCGTCGCCGAATTCATGCAGGAACGCCTGCTCACCACGCGGTTCATCATGCCGCAGGCGCCGACCCGCCCGGTGACCATCAATGGCGGCTACGCCATGCCCAGCTGGTATGACATCAAGGCGATGACCCCGGCCCGCGCCATCGATGAAGCGCAGCTGGAGGAATCGGCCGAGCAGGTGATCGCCCTGATCAAGGCCGAGCAGGCCAAAGGCATCAACCTGGCGCGAATCTTCCTGGCCGGTTTCTCCCAGGGCGGCGCGGTGGTGCTGCACACTGCCTATATAAAGTGGCAAGAGGCACTGGGCGGGGTCATCGCCCTGTCCACCTACGCCCCTACCTTCAACGAACAGCACCAGCTGAGTGCGTGCCAGCAACGCACCCCGGCCCTGTGCCTGCATGGCGTGCACGACCCGGTGGTGATCCCGTCCATGGGCCGCACCGCCTTCGAGTACCTGAACACCTGGGG
>NZ_JABMCW010000498.1:0-3001 GCF_013179705.1 Pseudomonas sp. CM25
CCTCTTTTGGTGCTCGCCGGTGCAGGTTCGGGCAAGACCAGCGTGATCACACGCAAGATTGCCCACCTCATCCAGAACTGCGGCATCCGCGCCCAGTACATCGTGGCGATGACCTTCACCAACAAGGCCGCGCGCGAGATGAAGGAACGGGTCGCCACCTTGCTGCGTCCGGGGGAAGGCCGTGGCCTGACGGTGTGCACCTTTCACAACCTGGGCCTGAACATCATCCGCAAGGAGCACACCCGGCTGGGCTACAAGCCGGGGTTCTCGATCTTCGACGAGTCGGACATCAAGGCGTTGCTGTCCGACATCATGCAAAAGGAATACTCAGGCGACGACGGCATCGACGAGATCAAGAACATGATCGGTGCCTGGAAAAACGACCTGATCCTGCCACCCGAAGCCCTGGAAAAAGCGCGCAACCCGCGCGAGCAGACCGCCGCCATTGTCTACACCCACTACCAGCGCACGCTCAAGGCGTTCAACGCGGTGGACTTCGACGACCTGATCCTGCTGCCGGTCAAACTGTTCCAGGAAAACCCCGACGTGCTCGAACGTTGGCAGAACCGCGTGCGCTACCTGCTGGTGGACGAATATCAGGACACCAACGCCAGCCAGTACCTGCTGGTGAAGATGCTGATCGGCATGCGCAACCAGTTCACCGTGGTGGGCGACGACGACCAGTCGATCTATGCCTGGCGTGGCGCCCGCCCAGAAAACCTGATGCTGCTCAAGGAGGATTACCCCTCCCTGAAAGTGGTCATGCTGGAGCAGAACTACCGCTCCACCAGCCGCATCCTGCGCTGCGCCAACGTGCTGATCGCCAACAACTCGCACGATTTCGAGAAGCAGCTGTGGAGCGAGATGGGCGTCGGCGACGAGATCCGCGTCATCCGCTGCAAGAACGAGGAAGCCGAGGCTGAACGCGTGGCCATGGAAATCCTTACCTTGCATCTGCGCACCGACCGCCCGTACAGCGACTTCGCCATCCTGTACCGCGGCAACTACCAGGCCAAGCTGATCGAACTGAAGCTGCAGCACCACCAGGTGCCGTATCGTCTGTCGGGCGGCAACAGCTTCTTCGGCCGCCAGGAAGTCAAGGACCTCATGGCCTACCTGCGCCTGCTGGTGAACCCGGACGACGACAACGCCTACCTGCGGGTGATCAACGTACCGCGCCGCGAAATCGGCTCCACCACCCTGGAAAAACTCGGCAACTACTCGACCGAGCGCGGTATTTCGATGTACGCCGCCAGCGAGGAGCTAGGCCTGGGCGAGCACCTGGAGCCGCGCTACACCGAGCGTTTGCAGCGCTTCAAGCACTGGCTGGACGGGGTTCGCCACAAGGTCGCCCTGGACGACCCGATTGCTGCGTTGCGCGAGATGATCCGCGACATCGACTACGAGAACTGGATCCGCCAGCAGACCGCCAGCGACAAGGCTGCCGAGTTCCGCATCAGCAACGTCTGGTTCCTGATCGAAGCGCTGAAAAACACCCTCGAGAAGGATGAAGAGGGTGACATGACCATCGAGGACGCCATCGGCAAACTGGTGCTGCGTGACATGCTCGAGCGCCAGCAGGAAGAGGAAGAAAACGCCGAAGGTGTGCAGATGATGACCCTGCATGCCTCCAAGGGCCTGGAATTCCCTTACGTGTTCATCATGGGCATGGAAGAGGAAATCCTCCCGCACCGCTCCAGCATCGAGGCCGACACCATCGAAGAGGAACGCCGCTTGGCCTACGTGGGTATCACCCGCGCCCGCCAGACCCTGGCGTTCACCTTCGCTGCCAAGCGCAAGCAGTACGGTGAAATCATCGACTGCACGCCCAGCCGGTTCCTCGACGAACTGCCACCGGACGACCTGGCCTGGGAAGGCCTGGACGATGCACCGGTCGAGGTAAAGGCCGCACGCGGCAACAACGCGCTGGCCGATATCCGGGCAATGCTCAAACGCTGATCAACCATTACTCTTAAACTTTGCCGCTAGCTAGCGGCAACCTTTGTTACATCGAGGAAACTACAGTGGAAGCACTGCATCAGAAGATTCGCGAAGAAGGCATCGTGCTTTCCGACCAGGTTCTCAAAGTCGACGCGTTTCTCAACCACCAGATCGATCCGGCGCTGATGCAGCTGATCGGTGACGAGTTTGCCCGCCTGTTCGCCGATGCCGGCGTGACCAAGATCGTCACCATTGAAGCTTCGGGCATTGCCCCGGCGGTAATGGCCGGCCTGAAGCTGGGTGTGCCGGTGATTTTCGCCCGCAAGCACCAGTCGCTGACCCTGACCGAGAACCTGCTGACTGCCTCGGTGTATTCCTTCACCAAGCAGACCGAGAACACCGTGGCCATCTCGCCGCGCCACCTCAACAGCAGCGACCGCGTGCTGGTGATCGACGACTTCCTGGCCAACGGCAAGGCGTCGCAGGCGCTGATCTCGATCATTAAGCAGGCCGGTGCTACCGTAGCTGGCGTGGGTATCGTCATCGAAAAATCGTTCCAGGGCGGCCGTGCCGAGCTGGACAGCCAGGGCTACCGCGTTGAATCGCTGGCCCGGGTGAAGTCGCTGGAAGGCGGTGTGGTGTCCTTCATCGAGTAAGCCTGTACCGGCCCCATCGCCGGCAAGCCAGCTCCCACAGTAATTTCACAGAGGCCGAGCCTTGTGCAGTACCTGTGGGAGCTGGCTTGCCGGCGATGGGCTGCAAAGCAGCCCCTGCAATCTTCAGGTCGCTGCCAACCCTGCCAGCAACAAGCGCTGATAAAGCTCTTCCTTCAATCCCTGCGGAGCATCCAGCCCCATCCGCGCCAGATGCCGCTCATACCCCTCCGGCCCCGGCGCCTCCAGCGCTGCCTTGCCCAGCTCCAGCATCTCGCTCAGCTTGAACTTGCTCTTCAACCAGTTCAGCGCCCGCAACAAGTCCCGCTCTTCAGTCGTGAAGTCCGTGCCCAGCGGATACTCCGGGAACAGCCGCGCATGCTGCGCCCTGATCGCCTCCAGCCGCT
>NZ_JABMCW010000499.1:0-3000 GCF_013179705.1 Pseudomonas sp. CM25
ACCGAACTGGAGGTGGATGAGCTGCTGGAGGCGCGGAGCATGTTGCGCTGAGCCTGTGCTGGCCTCTTCGCGGCAATCCGGTTCACCCGCGAAGAGGCCAGCACAGGCAAACCCATCAGTCGGCAATAAAGCTCACCCGCACCCGCAACCCACCATTGGCTCCATCATGCAGGCTCACCTGCGCCAGATGCGCCCGGCAGATTTCGCCAACAATCGCCAGGCCAAGCCCGCTACCCTGCGCGCTACGCCGATAGAAACGTTCGAACACCCGTTCGCGCTCGGCCTCGGGAATCCCCGGCCCATCGTCCTCGACCTCCAGCACCGCCGGCGCCAATACCCGCAGAATCACATTGCCGCCCGCCGGTGTATGCGCCAGGGCATTGTCCACCAGGTTGCTCAGCAGCTCGTTGAGCAGCGTCGGCTCCCCCTTCAGCCATACCGGCGCCTCGGCCTCGAGCGCCAGCGCGACCCCGCGCTTGTGGGCCAGCGGCGCCATGGCCATGCCCAGCTCACGGGCCAGCTGGCTCAAGTCCAGGCGCTGCGCGCCGCCCTCGGCAATCGCCCGCGCACCGTTCTCGACCCGCGCCAGCGACAGCAGCTGGTTAGCCAGGTGGGTCAGGCGATCGGTACCCTGGGCCGCAGATTCCAGGGTCTGCCGCCACTCCTGCGGCTCGGAAGAGCGCAGGCCCAACTCGACCCGGGCCTTCAGCGCCGCCAGTGGTGTACGCAGCTCATGTGCGGCGTCGGCGATGAACTGCGCCTGGCGCTCGAACTGGCCGCGCAAGCGCTCGGTAAAGTGGTTCAAGGCCCGTACCAGCGGACCCAGCTCGCGCTGCACCTGTACCACCGGCAGGGCCCGCAGGTCGTCCGGCTGGCGCTCTTCCACCGCTGTGCGCAGGCGCTCCAGCGGCCGCAGCGCTGCACTCACGGCAAACCACACCATCACCAGCGCACCCAGTGCCAGCATCCCCAGGCGCAACAGGGTATCGGCCATCAGCCCGCGAGCCATGCGCACCCGCGCTTCCTCTGTTTCGGCAACGCGAATTTCCGCCATGCCGTTCATGTTCGGCTCGCTGACCGCCTTCAGCAGGCTGACCACGCGCACGTCCTGGCCCAGGTAGGTGGCGTTGTAGAACCGCGCCAGCGCCGGGTAGTCGTCGGTGCGGGGGGTGCCCGCAGGTGGTGCAGGCAGGTTCTCGTAGCCGGAAATCAGCCGCTGCTTGATATCCAGCACCTGATAGTAGATCCGCCCGGCGCTGTCATAGGCGAAGGTATCCAGGGCCACGTAGGGCACGTCCGCACTCAGCGAGCCATCGCGTTGCGACAGACCGGCGGCGATGGTCCGCGCCGACGCCAGCAGTGTGCGGTCGTAGGCGGTGTCGGCGGCCTCTCGGCCGTTCCAGTACGCGCTCAGGCCGCTGGCCAGCATCAGCACCACCAGCAACAGGGCCAGATTGCCCAGCAAGCGCCCGCGCAGGCTACCGTTGTCACGCATCGCGATGCTCGAGCAGGTAGCCCAGGCCGCGGAAGGTGACAATGGCCACCGGGTGGCCGTCCAGCTTCTTGCGCAGGCGGTGGATGTAGATTTCGATGGCGTCGGGGCTGGCCTCTTCGTCCAGGCCGAACACCTGGGCGGCCAGTTGCTCCTTGCTCATCACGCGGCCCGGCCGGGCGATCAGCGCTTCCAGCACGCTCTGTTCGCGCGAGGTCAGGGTCAGGTTGTCGTCACCGAGCGAGAAACGCCGTGTGTCGAGGTCGTACACCAGCGGCCCACAGCGTTGCTGGCGCTCACCACCGAGCACGCTGCGGCGCAGCAGGGCCTTCACCCGGGCCTCCAGCTCGGTCAGCTCGAACGGCTTGGCCAGGTAGTCGTCGGCCCCCAGGTTCAAGCCATGCACCCGGTCCTTGACGTCGCTGCGCGCGGTCAGCATCAGCACCGGCACGGTCTTGCCGCGGCCACGCAGGCGCGCCAGCACCTCGAAGCCATCCATGCGCGGCAAGCCGACATCCAGCACGACCACCGCATATTCCTCACTGGCCAAGGCCAGGTCGGCAGCCACGCCGTCATGCAGCACATCCACGGTCAGGCCGTGGCTCTTCAGGGCCTGGGCCACGCTTTCGGCCAGTTGCAGATGGTCTTCGACCAGCAGCACACGCATCGGTTTCTCCCTGCTCGGGTGGGGCGGTGGCGCGGAGTGTACCGCTGTACTCAGGCCTGTGAAGCCCCTGGTAACAAACCTTTCTCACTGAAAGGTTAGCGAAAGGTTCGTTGCCTAGCATCGCACCACGGTCGCTCCTCGCGCCGAAAAAAGCACCAGCAAGGTGCAACGAATAAGAACAATAAACGGAGTCATCATCGATGCTGTCATCGCAGCCGCAGGCGTTCGCGCCTACCCGTTCCTTTGCCGCACGCCCCTCTGCCATCGCCAGCGCCCTTGCGCTTGCCGGTGTTGCCCCGATGAGCCAGGCCGCCTTCTTCGAAGACAGCACAGCCACCTTCGAAACCCGAAACATGTACTTCAACCGCGACTTCCGCGACGGCACCAGCGCGCAACAATCCAAGCGCGACGAGTGGGCCCAGGGTTTCATCCTCAACTTCGAGTCCGGCTACACCGATGGCACCGTAGGCTTTGGCCTGGATGCGCTGGGCATGCTCGGCATCAAGCTCGACTCCAGCCCCGACCGCACCGACAGCGGCCTGCTGCCGACCCACGATAATGGCAAGGCTGCCGACGAGTACTCCAAACTCGGGCTGACCGGCAAGGTCAAGATCTCGCAGACCGAACTGAAGATCGGCACCCTGATCCCCGAACTGCCGACCCTGCAGCCCAACGATGGGCGGATCCTGCCGCAAACCTTCGAAGGCGGCCTGCTTACCTCGAAGGAGATCAAGGGCCTGACGTTCACCGGTGGCCGCCTGGACAAGGCCAAGGACCGCAACGACACCAACTGGGAAGACCTGGCCCTGAACAACAAGAACGGCCGCTTTGGTGGCTCGTT
>NZ_JABMCW010000005.1:0-48459 GCF_013179705.1 Pseudomonas sp. CM25
GTTCACCCTCGATGGCCATACGCCGGCCTTGCGTGAAGCTGGCAGCCGGCTAAAGCACCGGCGCAATGGCTATGTGCTGCGGGTCGAGCACGGAGCGCTGATGCTGTACACCTGGCGCATCCTGCAGCACTTCACGCCGAAGACCTTGGGTGACCTGCTGGCGCGCTATCAGGTGCCGGGGCGGCCGATGATCGAGCTGGACAATGGCTGGTATGACGTAGAGGTGCTGGCCGGTGCGCTGGTGCGGGACGGGGTGTACGAGCCGGCGTTCGAATTCGTGTTGAACAAGCGCTGGAACCGGGGTGAAGCTGCGGGGGTGGATACCGGGTATGCGTTCGGGCTGCGTGGGTATTTTGATTGACGGATGCCTGTAGTGGCCGTTTCGCGGGCAAGTCCGCTTCTGCATCGGGTAGGAGATCCTGTGGTCTTTGGCTAGCTGCGTCAGGGCTAACAGGTGCTTGCCACGGTATTTTCAGCGCCTGTGAGATGGAGCGCCGCGCGGGCGGCGCTCGATCTCACAGGCGCTGCATATCTTGTGGCAAGCACCTCTCAGCCCTGATGCGTTCCCTGTGTAGGCGACCGATACCACCTGTATCCACCTCAAGTAATATCCCGGTCCTTGGTTTCCGGCAGGAACAAGATGCCCAGCACCGCCGTCATCACCGCGATCACGATCGGGTACCACAAGCCGTAATAGATATCCCCGGTGGCTGCCACCATGGCAAACGCCACGGTCGGCAGGAAGCCGCCGAACCAGCCGTTGCCGATGTGATAAGGCAGTGACATCGAGGTATAGCGGATGCGCGCCGGGAACAGCTCCACCAACCACGCGGCTATCGGCCCGTAGACCATGGTCACGTAGATCACCAGGATGGTCAGCAGCAACAGCACCATCGGGTAATGGATCTTCGCCGGGTCGGCTTTTTCCGGGTAGCCTGCTTCTCTCAAAGCGCCGCCCAGGGTCGCGGTAAAGGCGTCGTTCTGCGCCTTGAAGTCCGCCGCCGCCAGGCTGCGGCCATCAAAACTCTGCAGTACCCGCTCGCCAATGCGAATCTGGGTCACACTGCCCGGCTCGGCTGCCTGGTTGGTGTAGGGAATGGCACGCTTGGCCAGCAGGCTCTTGGCGATGTCGCACGAGCTGGTGAATTTGGCCTTGCCCACCGGGTCGAACTGGAACGCGCACTGGCCCGGATCAGCCACTACCACCACCGGGTTCTGCTCCTGGGCGACGAACACGTCCGGGTTGCCATACTCGGTCAGCGCCTTGAAGATCGGGAAGTAGGTCAGCGCGGCGATGATGCAGCCGGCCATGATGATCTTCTTGCGGCCAATCCGGTCGGACAAGCTGCCGAAGAAGATAAAGAACGGCGTGCCGATCAGCAGCGAACCGGCAATCAGCAGGTTGGCCGTCTGCGGTTCGATCTTGAGCGTCTGCAACAGGAAGAACAACGCGTAGAACTGGCCGGTGTACCACACCACGGCCTGGCCAGCAGTGCCGCCAAGCAGCGACATGATCACCACCTTGAGGTTGTCCCAGCGGGCGAACGACTCCGTCAGCGGCGCTTTGCACGCGTTACCCTCGGCCTTCATCTTCAGGAACACCGGCGACTCGTTGAGCTGCATGCGGATATACACCGAAATCGCCAGCAGCAGGATCGACAGCAGGAACGGCACCCGCCAGCCCCAGTCCTCGAACACTTCGGTGCCCATGGCCGTGCGGCAGGCCATGATCACCAGCAGTGAAAGGAACAGCCCCAAGGTCGCAGTGGTCTGGATCCAGGCCGTGAAAAAGCCGCGCCGGCCCTTGGGCGCGTGTTCGGCGACATAGGTGGCGGCGCCGCCATACTCGCCACCCAGGGCCAGGCCCTGCAGCAGGCGCAGGCTGATCAGGATGATCGGCGCCGCCACCCCGATCGAGGCGTAGCTGGGCAGCAGGCCCACCAGCGCGGTGGACAAGCCCATGATGATGATGGTGATGAGGAAGGTGTGCTTGCGCCCGACCATGTCGCCCAGCCGCCCGAACACGATGGCCCCGAACGGTCGCACGGCAAAGCCGGCAGCAAACGCCAGCAAGGCGAAGATGAACGAGGTGGTTTCATTGACGCCGGCGAAGAAGTGCTTGGCGATGATGGCGGCCAGTGAGCCGTACAGATAGAAGTCGTACCACTCGAACACCGTGCCCAGGGACGAGGCGAAGATGACCTTGCGCTCCTCCTTGGTGATACCGCGTTGGGGCGCGCTACTGCCCGTGGATGCGCTGTCGAGAACCGCCATGGGTTGCCTCCGTCGTGTCATCATGCAGGCCGGAGTACCTCATACCCATTTCACCGTCGCACCCAGGCCCCAGGGCTTGCTTTGGTTGCGCGAAGCACGACGAGGCGGGCCGCCTCGGATCGCGGCAAGGTAACTGAAGCATAATCGGCTTTGGCGGGATATCCACTGGCCATGAGCGATAGCCATGCCGCCGCTCGTACAGACGCAATCAGCGCAAAAACTGCACGACCTGGGCCAGCACCGTCTCGGCTTGCTCGCGGTGCGGCACATGCCCGCACCCGGGCAGCCGCCGCATCACTCCCGGCCCGCCAGTCAATGCCAGCAAGCGCTCGGGATGCGCCTGCGAGCCAAACTCGTCGTTATCGCCATGCAGGCTCAACAACGGGCAGCGCACCTGCGGCAACACGGCATTCAGGCTCCACCCGGCAAAATCCTCGCCCAGCCAGTTGTCCACCCAGGCGCGCAACACCCACTCGGCCTTGCCGCCGTGGTAGCGCTCAAGCCGTTGCATCTGCCCGGGCTGGGCAAACTGCAAGGCGGCTGCACGTATGCCTGCAAGGGTGCGTGCTTCGACAAAAGCCTGCGCCGACTCGGTGATCAGCCCCACGCACTGGCCGGTAAACGCCGCCGCGCAGGCAACCGCCATACCACCCCCCACGCTGTGGCCAAAGGCAATGAAGTCGCCAATGGCCAAATATTCGCGCAGCGCCGCGAACCCCTGCTGGGCCTCGTCCTCGATAAAGCCCAGCCGCAGCCTGCCCGGGTGAGTGTCGGAGCGGCCAAAGCCCAGGCGGTCGTAGGCGATCACCCGGCGCCCGGTGGCATGTGCCAGCTGGGCTGGAAAATCGCGCCACAGCGCCACGCAACCGAGCGAGTCATGCAACAGGACAATGGGCACCACCGGTGCCTGCGGCGGCAGCCATTCCCGGGCGAACAGCTTGCCCTCGGCGGTATCGACCCAGTGCTCGGCGCGGTGCAGGTTGCTCATGTTGCCTTGGCGGCGGGTATGGGCCCCTTCAGCTCGACCTGATTGCCATCCGGGTCGTAGCAGTACAGCGACAACCCCTCGCCTTCGGCGCCGTAGCGCTGCTCGGCAGGCTCCACCTTCACCCCCGCTGCCTCCAGGTATGCCGTCAACGCCGGCTCATCGAACGGCTCGATGCGCAGGCAGAAATGATGCAGGTTGCGCCCCTCGGCCCCAGGTGCCGCACCGCCAGGCTGGCCCAGCGGGCCGTCCAGGGTCACCAGGTCGATCATCGCGGTGCCCGTGGCCAGGTGGACCATGCCCAGGTCGTCGCGCACGCGGCTGACCGTGCAGCCGAGCAGCTCGGTGTAGAAGGCAACGCTGCGTTGCAGGTCACTGACCCGCAACACGAGGTGATCGATGTGCTTGACGGCGAACGGTCGCATGCCGGGCTCCTTGTGGCGGTTGTAATCATGCATCCGCCACCATAGCCCAGGTCCACGCAGCGTGACCACAAACAGCTACTCGTTGACCAACCGTTGCAGCACTCCCCCTTCGTGGCGGGTCAGGATACGCAGCAGTTGATCGACCAGCGCCCGGTCCGGTGCATCGAGGTGAAAGTGGTGCCCGCCCGGGTGCCAGGATATCTTCGCCTGGCCGGGCAAGGCCGCCTGGCGCCGGGTAAAGGCCTCGCCGGTAAAGGCCCCCTGGCGGCCGAACAGCAAGTACAGCGGGCAGCTGATCTGGCCAAGCAGGTCACAGGCTTCGCGCTCGGTCAGCGGCATGGGCTCGGGCAGTACCAGGCGCGGGTCATGCCGCCAGCAATAACCATCGCCCAGCTGCAGCAGGTCGCGCCGGGCCAGCAGGCGCGCGGCGCCTTCCGACAGCTCGGTGTCCAGGCGCTCACGACGCTGCGCCAGGGCCGTGTCGAGGTCGTCGAAGCGGCCGCTGCCCGGCTCGGCAAAGCCCTCCAGCTGGCTGCGCTGCACCATCCGTTTGAGCCGGTAGGCGCGGGCAATGTGCTGCACACGATCATCCTCGGCCACCGTGAACGGCGCGCCCATGCCATCCAGGAAGGTCATGCTGGCGATGCCGCTGGTCATCGCCGCCAGCAGCGACGCCACCCCGGTGCCCATGCCGTGGGCCAGCACATGAAATTGCCGCAGCCCCAGGCTGTCGGTCACCGCCAGCATGTCTTCGGCATGCTCCCACAGGTAGTAGCCACTGTCGTGGCGGCGGTGGTCCGAACGACCGTGGCCGACCAGGTCCGGGGCGACCACGAAACAGTGTTCCAGCAGCGGTGCCAGCCGGTCGAACGAGGCGGCATTGTCCAGCCAGCCATGCAGGGCCAGGACCGGTATGCCGTCCTCCGGGCCCCAACAGCGCACGGCGATTTCAATGCCGTTGTTGTCCAGCAAGTGGTCCCTGGGTGTCGATGATGAGCGCATGGCTGGCTTCCTGTCTAAGACCTGGCAGACGGTGACAACCAACCTTCGCGCGATGTCTGCGGCGGCGTTGATGCCTGCCCGACGCTGGCATAGGCGAGACCGACACATCGTGGGCTAACTAACTACCGCCGCTTCACGCCTTGCCTGGCATGCAATGGCCCCTCACCCTGACAGGAGCCACACCATGACAGCCGCAACGCCCTACCACCTGCGCCAGATCGAACGCACATTGCCTTACTGGTCGCGGCACACGCCAAGCCCGCAGGTCAGCGCAATGCTGAACACCCTTCGCGCGGATTACCAACAAGCCAACGGCGAACCTTACCCCTGGTATGAGACCGCAACAGAAGCCCAACGTCAGGCGCTGCGCAGCGCTATCGCACAACGTGACAACAGCCGCAAAAGCTTGCACAAGACGCTCAAGGCGCTGAAAAGCATCCCTGACTTCTGCAAGCCATTGCTGGAACAACGGCTGGGCATCGCAGTACCGGTCGATAAGGCCGTGTATTTCTTCCAGCCGTTCAAACGCAGGCCGTTCCTCCCTACAGAGAGCGAGCCCGGGTTTGCCGCACCAGCCGAGCAGACACGCTACGCGTACGACCCCGATGGCAAGCCTCGCAAGGTGTCGTTGCTGGAAGCGGCCATGCACAACTTCACCGCTGATGATGAAGCGGGCCCCTACAGCCTGCTCCTTCACAGTAAAACCAGCACCAATCCGCTGACAGGCTGGACACCCGCCACCTTCATTCAAGCATGCCGTGAGCTGGACTTGGGCAAGCGATACCAGGACCATCTGGCCTCTATCCATGACGGCAGCCAGAAGGCCGAAATCGAGCAACAGCACATTCAGGCAAGCCGTGACGAACTGATGGTTCAGGCACAAATCGCGGTATTGCGTGGCAAGCTGAGCAGCGATGGTCTGCAGGCAGTGAACCGCCTGTGCGTGGCCGATACCATAATTGCCGAGGGTCAAGTACCAGTGAGATGCTGGCGGCTGGACCTGTTCCAGGTGCCTTTGCACGAGGTGCTGGTGATCGGCAGCACCGAGTCCTCGCGCATCGTCTACATCCCCGGCGCGCACGACAGCCCCGTCGCCGAGTACCCTTCCACCGGGGAGGCCGCCAAGGCGCTGACACGGCGAATGCAGGATCGGCGGCTACTGCAGACGATCATCCGTTTCGCACCTCAGTCGCTGCAAGGGCAACTGGCCAAGCGCCTGCACGAAAGCCTTTTCGATGAGCTGCTTCCCCCCAACCTGCCAGCCACGCTTCCCAAACCGTCTGCGCGCGTGCTGTACAAGGCCACCGAACTGCCACCTGCGCCCTGGGCCTATTTGTACCTCACTCATGCAAACAGGCTCAAAGCCGACGCCGCAACGCTCGTGGTACCCACTGCCCTGGTGGATGCCAACGCCCGCCTGGAACAGTTCGAGCATTGGCTGTCGGCAGGGCTGGATCTGGCCAATGTGGCGGCACTGTTCATACCAGGGCTCAATACCGTGATGCTGGCCGTTGGCGCCGCGCAGCTGATGCACAGCGTGTTTGCAGGTATCGAGGCATGGGAGGCCGATGACAAGGTGCAGGCCGCGGCGCAGCTCGAGTCGGTGCTGCTGAACCTCGCACTCATAGCGGCCACCGGTGCAGGCGCTGGACTGCTTGCACAGTCCCGTTTCGTCGACTCGCTGGTGCGCATCGAACATGAAGGCAGTGAACGCTTGTGGCAGCCAGCCCTGGATGCCTATGCCAGCGACGTACAACTGCCTGACACATTGGAGGCCAATGAGCAGGGCCAGTACGTTCACCAGCAGCGTCACTTCATCCGTCTGAATGGCAAATTGTTCGAGCAGGTACAGGACGCTTCAGGGCAATGGCGAATCAGCCACCCGACAGACCTCGAGGCCTATCGCCCAACCGTGCGGCATGTGGCTCAGGGTGCCTGGCGCACTATCGGTGAGCACCCTCTGGATTGGGATCGGGCGGAGCTGCTTCGGCGTATCGGCCCCAACGCAGAAGCCCTGAGTGACCTCGAACTGGATAAGGCGCTACGTTGCACTGGTTTCGATGAAGCGCAGCTGCGTCATGCCCATATCAATGAAGACGGCGTGCCACCGCTGTTGGTCGACGCCATCGAGCGGCTAGTCATCGACCAGGAGGCGGGTAATCTGATCACCCGCATACGCCACGGATTATCAGTGCCAACAAACAAACAGTATGCGCTGAACAGCCTGGTCGAACTCCAGGGATGGCCCGCCGACCATGTGCTGAAAGTGTTCGATGGGCCGGAACCCTGGGGTAAATCGGTAACCTACGGCAAAGCCAGTCAGGCCTCGACCGTGGTGATAGAGGTGACCCGAAGCGACCTCGAGCTCGGCAGGCTGAGCCAGACCGTGCTGCAACAGATGGACGATCAGGCCGCCGGCACGCTACTGCGCGGCAACTATCTGCCATTCTCCCGCGCCGGTGCCCTTGATGCGCAACTCGCCGAACACCTCGAGGCAAGGCGTGGTGCTTTGTTCCAGGCACTGTATCAAAGCAGGCAGCCCGCGCTGCAGGAAGCTGCACAGGCATTGCACCGTCAGTTTTCCAGCCTGCCGAACCAGATGTTGAACGCTATCGTCAGCCGGGCAAGCGCAGCAGAACGGACGCGTATGCTGGGTGGCCGCGTGCCGTTACGTATCGCCGAAGAAGCACGCAGGCACCAGGCCCACCTGCGCCTGGACCGCGCCATGCTGGGCATGTACCGCGAAGGCCTGGCCAATGCCGACAGCGAGCGCTTGACTGCAGCGCTGCAGGCAGAGAACCCTGGCGCCAGCCCAATGTCATTGCTGGAAGCTGCACTCGCCGACCGTTCCCATGCCGGGCGACTGATTGGCCAGCAACCGGTACGCCCGGGCTATCGTTCGCCCTTGCGCCTTGCCGATGGCCGCTTGGGGTATCCCCTTAGCGGGCGGGGCAACTGGCGCGAATGGATCAGACGTGGCGGCAGGAGCAGCGAAGAGCGCCGCCTGCAAGAATTCTATCCCGCGCTGACCGGCGAACAGCGCCGCGCGTTGCTCGGCGAGTTACGCCAGCGTGGCAATGTCAGCGAACAACTTGGCCAGCTGCAACGCCAACGGCAAAGCCAGGAGCAGAACCTTCAGGAGTGGGCTGCAGCAGCCCACGGCGTGGAGCGTGAGAACCGCGAAGCCTTCGGCACGGTCATGCGCCATGCATCCCGGCGCGAAGGCGGCAACATGCTGATACTGGGCGGCCTTGCACTGCAAGACCTGCCCCAGCCGGTGGCAACGTTCGACCACATCCACACCCTGGTTATCGAGGACCTTGGGTTACGTTCACTCCCCTCCGGCTTTTTCGCGGCATTTCCACGATTGGAAAGCCTGCATGTGGCAGGCAACCCCAACCTGCCGGGCGATGCAGTGTTCACCGCGTTGCTGGGCGCGCCACGGTTACGGCGGCTGCTGGTGACCGGCAGCCCGCTGGGCGAACTGGGCGCGACCGCACATCAGGCACTGGGCAGGCTGACGCTGCTGAGCTCACTTTCCTTCAGGGGCACCCAACTGGCGATCACCGACGCCGACTTGCAGGTATTGACGCGCCTGCCCCTTCAAGAACTGAACCTCAGCGACAACAACATTACATTGGACGCTACAATGTCGGCCCGTTTCGACCAGATGCAGCATCTGCTCGGGCTGGACCTTTCCTACAACCCGCTCACGATTCCCCCGCGGCTGAGCAACCTGCATCGTCTGCGCACCCTCACGCTGACCGAGTGCAACCTGAGTGCCTGGCCCGCTGACCTCACTGCACTCATGAACCGTGACGACTACGCCTTGCGCGCCCTTGAACTCAGCAACAACAATATCCATGACCTGCCTGAGCTGCCCCAGATCCTCGACAGCGCCTACACCCAAAACCTGCTGACCCACCTGGATCACGAATGGGGTTTCCACTTCAACGACCTGGTACCTGAAACAGCGCACCCGTTGCAAACCAGCGGTGTAGCGGTGCTGGAGCACAGTGCTTTCGCTGCGCCCGACGATGCTGTGAACTGGCTTGCCGGTGCATCCGCGGCGCAACAGGCATTGTGGGATGGCCTGTTCGAAAACGGTGCCAACCCGTCGCTACGTGAGGTGATCGCACGTGTCGGGATCTCTGCCCAAGCCCAGCACAACCCGCAAGTGCTGACAGCTCAGGTATGGCAGCTGCTGCAAGCGGCCGGCGAGGATCACGCGCTACTCGAACGCTTGAACGAGCGTGCCGGGGACTTTCCTGCCACCTGTGGCGACGCCGGCGCTGACGGGTTCAGCGCCTTGCAGGTCGAGGTGCTGGTCCACGAGGAAATTCAGCAAACAGAGATCCAGGGGCCACGCCTGTTCCAGTTCTATCGCCAGCTATTCCGTCGCGATCAAGTCAATGCCCTGGCAGCACGTATCTACCTTGCGCGCCTGGAGCAGGCCAACGCAATTTCCCAGTGGGAAAGCGCACCTGTGGCAACAAGGCCAGCAGTTCGTCCCGAGTTCATTCCGGACCCGCTGGACGACTTCACCCATGATCAACTGCAGCAGGGCGGCCTGGACGACATCGAGATCCGCCTGGCGTTGCGCCAGGCACTCGCGCAACGCCTCGAGTTTCCAGAGCCCAGCCAGGACATGCTGTACTTCACGCACGCACAAATCTCCGACGCCACAGTCGACAATGTCGAAGCGGCAGTGGAAGCGCTGGACGACGACGCAGCCGCACGCCGAACCTGGATAGGCGCGCAGCCAGGCTGGCGACGCTTCATCAGGCAGCGCTTCAGCCAACGCTTCGCCTCGCTGGATGAGCCGTGGTACCGGGGCATGGACTATCTGCAGTACTGCCTCGATCCTGAAAGCGAAGCGGTAACGACGTTGGATGAGCCGGTACTCGCGGTGCTCAACAGCGTGCTCCCCGAGGCCATGCCGGACGAAACCGGCAGCCTGCCACGCGTGGACCTTGACAGCCGTCGATACAAGGCTGCGCTCGACAAGCTGGTCGACGGCCGCCAGGCGGAGGAAGACGCTCTGTACCAGCGCCTGACGGCCCAGCAGGACCCTAACGACCGGGACTGAGCCTCACTGGCCGCGCAAGTCTTCGAAGAAGGCCTGCCGGCCATCCACCTGGCTCGACGCACGAGGTGCGGCGGCCGCCTCGCCGTTGCCAGCCTCGACGTGCCAGTAGCACTGCCTGACCGCCCGCGTCACCGCCACATAGGCCAGGCGCTGCACCTCGTCCTTCTGCGCCGTGTCGAACGGCTGCGCATCTCCAGGCTTGCCCAGCCCGGCCTGGCGGTACACCTGGTTCTTGTAGGGCGAGCTGGTCAGGTACTGGCAGTCGCCCAGCATGAACACCGCATCGGCCTGCAACCCCTTGGCGCTGTGGTAAGTCAGTTGACGCAGTCGGCGCTGTTCGACCGGCAATGCCGCCTCGGCATTCAACACTCCTTGCAGGTGATCGTTCATCAGCGCCCTGTCGCTGCCCTTGCGGTACAGCATCATCACTGTCTCGCCACGCTGGTAATGCTCCAGCAGTGTTTCACCCAGGGCGGCCTCGTCACGGTCGAACACCTTCACCGGCGAGCCTGGCAGTTCTGCCGCCGGGCCACTGGCCCGGGCTTTCTTGCCGGTGATCGCCGGCGTGCCCTTGACCAGGTGCTCGGCCGCATCAATCACTTGCTGCTGGCAACGGTAGTTCTCGACCATCATCACCCGCGTGTTGGCCGGTGACGGGAACGCCTTGGTGAACTCCATGAAGTACTTGGGCGAACTGCCGCGCCAGCCATAGATCGACTGCCAGTCGTCGCCCACGCACAGCAGCGACGAATGCTGGGCATGTCGACCGGTGTGCATCGCCGGGCCACGCCGACGGATTTCGGCGAGGCTGGCGCGCAGCCAGCTGACGATCTGCGGCGAGACGTCCTGAAACTCGTCGATCATCAGGTGCGCGAGCGGGCGCAGCAACGGGTCGGGAAGCAGGTGCAGGTTTTCCGGGTTGTTCTCGCCGAACAGGGCGAACATGCGGTTGTAGCTCATCACCGGCGGCGACTGGTCCAGCAGGTGCCCTTCCAGCGCTTTCCAGTACAAGGCCAGGGCTTCGAAGAACAGCGCATCGCTGTCGCCGGACGGAAAGCTCATTGCCGCCACGGCTGTGTTCACGTCCAGGCCGAGGTTTTCGATGAAGTTGGCCGCGCCGACAAATGCATCGAGCAGTGGCGCAGGGGCCAGCTCGCCCTTGACCTTGTACTCGAAGCCAGGGCCTGCCACGGCATCGCCAGCCAGGGAAGCTGCCAGGCGCCGGGCCATGGCGTAGTTGTCGAGCCAGATCAGCGGCCGGTCGCAGAACGCCTGCAGCAAGGTGCGCTTGACGGCCCATTCGGCGCGCACCGCAAGCTTGGCGCCAGGGCGCTGGTACTGCGCGCTCTGCGCCGGGTCGAAGCCCAGCACCACCAGGGGCCCGTCCCCGGCCAGCCGGCCATGCACATGGAAGCGGCTGCCACGGATCTCGACCGTTTCGCGGCTGGGCTCGATGCCCTTGATCGGCCAGGCGCCAGCGGCAAACCACAGGTCTTCGATGACGTCGCACAGTTCTTCGTCGCGCTGGGCAGCCAACTGGGTCACCTGCGCGCGCTTCTGCACGTCGGGGTTGTTGGGGTCCAGCGGCTTGAGCTGCAATGCCTCGCCGCGCAACAGGCCGACCAGCTCGGCGAAGCGCGGGCTTTCGCCCAGCAGGCTGCTGTAGCACTGGTTGAGCTGCTGGCGCTGGGCATCGTTCAGGCGCAGGTCGAACGGGTTGCTGTCGGCCTCGGCTTCGCGTCCGGCAGGCATCTCGTTGCCCAGCGTCTCGAACGCCCGCACCTGGCCAAAGCCAGGCAGGCTGCGCACCAGCGGCAGGATGCGCGAATGGAAGGTGCGCACCAGCTCGCGGGCCTGTACCGGCTGTACGTTGATCTGCCACAGGGCGAACACCTGCAACAGGCGCTTGATGAAGTCCTTGCGCGACTCGCGGGTGAAGGTGACCACGGTCATCGCATCCAGCTCGTAGCCCAGGTAATGGCGTAACAGCAGGATGCGCAATACCAGCGAAGTCGACTTGCCGGCCCCGGCGCCGGCCACCACGCAGGTGGACGGCGTGTCGCTGAAAATCAGCTTCCATTGCGCCGCACTGGGTTGCGCCTCGGCCGGCAGGCGCTGGGCGACATCAGCCTTGAAGCGCTTCTTCAGTTCGGCAGTCAACGGCAGGCGCCAGTCGTCGAAGAGGTTGTCGTCCTGGCCGGGTACCGCGGCGACATCGGGGCGGGTATCGCGGATCACCAGCACCTGGCGCCCGGCTTCATAACCCTCCAGGCGCCCGCGCTCGAAGCCTTCGTGCACGCCATCGGCGTGGCCACTGCGCTGACCGGTGGCATGGCCCAGGAACCAGGAGTCGCGGTGCTGCGCCTGCAGGCGGGTCAGTCCACGTCCCAACAAGCGCGCGGCCAGGCGGCGAAGCCAGGGCAATTGGGCGGGAGGGGCAAGGTCGGCGGGAGCCAGGGGTTGCTCGTGGGCCACGGTCACTCCGTTGAAAAAACAAAATCAGCGGGCATGTTCGCCGCATCGGTCAAAAATCGCCAGCGAATGCTTGCAGATCAGTGGATTAGGCGATGAAGCGGATAAAACGCGCGGCAAAAACAATCGATAGATCTGATCATTTTCAGCCGATATTTACGCTTATTTTCGATGTTTATTTCACGCATCATGGCGTCATTCCACTGATTCAAGGAGCACGACCATGCTGCAACTGCGACCGTTCGAAAGCCTCGGCCACGCCAACCACGGCTGGCTCGATGCCCACCACCATTTCTCGTTTGCCGAGTACTACGACCCGGCGCGCATGCACTGGGGCAACCTGCGGGTGTGGAACGACGACCTGATTGCCGCCGGCAGCGGTTTCCCGCCGCACCCGCACCGCGACATGGAAATCATCACCTATGTGCGTGAAGGCGCGATCACTCACCAGGACAGCCTGGGCAACAAAGGCCGTACCGAAGCCGGTGACGTGCAGGTAATGAGCGCCGGTAGCGGCATCGTGCACAGCGAGTACAACCTGGAAGACATCGACACCCGCATTTTCCAGATCTGGATCGTGCCGGAGCGCACCGGTGATGCACCGATCTGGGGTAGCCGGCCGTTCCCCAAAGGCGAGCGAGGCGAAGGCTTCGTCACCCTGGCCAGCGGCCGTGCCGGTGACGAGGACAGCCTGCAGATTCGCACCGATGCGCGCCTGGTGGCCGCCACCTTGCGTGCCGGTGAAACCGCCGAGTATCGCTTCGATGCTGCACGCCGGGGTTACCTGGTGCCAGCCAAGGGGCTGGTGGAAATAAACGGGCTGCGGGCCAAGGCACGCGATGGTGTGGCGATCGAGCAGGAGCAGGTACTGCGGGTAACCGCCATCGAGGATAGCGAGATAGTGCTGGTGGATGTGGCTTGAGGTCTGCTCCACGCACTCGATGCAGGCGCGGGTTTGCCCGCGCATGCTGTGCCGCCCGTAACGGTCTGCTCACGGGTGAACGCGCTCCTACAGGGCCTGAGTTGTACCTGAAATGAACGTATCAGCCTCTAGGTTGCGAGGTGATCGCCGCGCAACCAGTCGATAAACCGCGCAAACAACTCCGACTGCGAGTTGATCTCCAGCTTCAGGTACAGGTTCTTGCGGTGCATGCGCACCGTCTCCGGCGAGATACCCAGTTGCAGCGCCGTGGACTTCACCGAGTGCCCGCGCAAGATCATGTGCGCCACCTCGCGCTCGCGGTCGGTCAGCACCTGGCAGCCGAAGCTGTCGAACGCGGCCTGCAGGGTGCCGCGCTCGACCGATGGGTTGCCGGCTGCCAGGTTATGCCGGGCATAGCGCCCCAGCAGCTCGCGTACCATCGGCTCAACCGCTCGCAGCAGGTCGATCTGCGCTGCACCGAGGGGTGTGCCGCTGCACCCCTGGAACAGGCTCAGCGATAATTTGCGCCCGGCACTGACGTCGACAATGTAGTAACTGTCTTCGCTGCAGCCGGTGCCCAGGTAATAGGCCTTGTAGTAGTCGCTGTCGAAAAAGTTGTCGGGGGCGATTTCCTGCAGGTGGTAGAAACCCTCGGCCAGGCCGCTTTGCACCGCCAGGCAGAACGGGTCGAGCAGGTAACCGGCGCTGAAGTAGCGCTCCAGCACGGCGGCGCGGTGCAGTTCGGGGATGCCTTGCTGGTACAGCAACTGCGGCGCCCGCCCCTGGCATTCCAGGCTGATCATCATCGACTCGACCTGCACCAGCTGGCCGATGGCCGCAGCCACATGCGCCAGCGCATCGGGCGTTTCGCTGTGTGCCAGCGCGCGCTGCAATGCCGCATGCCATTGCTGCAGCGCGCCCAGGGTGAGGGTAAGCGGGGTGTCGGGGGTGGCCTGGGTCATGCCCGGCAGTCTAGCCTGCCAGGCACGCCCGCGCACAGCCCTGTGCGCCAGGTTCATCGGCCCTTGTACAGGCCAAGCGCGGTGAGTTCGCGCGCGGTTTCGATGATGCACTGGCGCAGGGTGTCGACGATCTCGTCCACCTGCGCATGGGTGATGATCAACGGCGGCGACATCACGTTCAGGTGCATGATCGGGCGCACCAGCAGTCCTCTGGCCTGGGCCTTGCTGTGAATGCGTTCGCCGATGTTCACATCATCGGCGAACAGCGCCTTGCTGGCCTTGTCGGCGACGAATTCGACGCAGGCCATCAGCTTCATGCAGCGCACATCGCCCACCAGCGGCAGCTCGCGCAGGCTCTGCAGGCGTTGTTCGAGGTATCCGCCAACATCCTTGACGTGATCGAGCAATTGCTCGCGCTCGATGATCTCGATGTTTTTCAGCGCCGCCGTGCAGCACACCGGGTGGCCACTGTAGGTGAAACCATGGGTGAAGCAGCGACCCTTGCCCGGTTCGGCGATCACCTGCCAGATCCGCGCAGAGAAAATGCACGCGCCCAGCGGCAGGTAAGCGGAGGTCAGGCCCTTGGCGGTGGTGATGATGTCGGGGGTGACGCCGAACAGTTCCTCGCTGGCGAAAAACGTGCCCAGGCGCCCGAACGAGGTCACCACCTCGTCGGCGACAAACAGGATGTCGTAGGTCTGGCACAGCTGCCACATGCGCAGGAAGTAGCCCTGGGGCGGAATGATCACCCCGCCCGAGCCCATGATCGGTTCGGCGAAGAACGCTGCCACGTTATCGGCGCCCAGCGACAGGATCTTGTCCTCGAACTCGGCCACCAGAAAGTCGAGAAACTCGGCCTCGTCCATGTCGTGCGGGGCGCGGTACGGGTTGGGGTTGGAGACGTGGTGGATCAGGTCGTGATGATAGTCGAATTCCGCCACCCGGTCGGCGGCCTTGTTGCCGATCGACATGGTCAGGGTGGTGGAGCCGTGGTAGGCGTTGTAGCGGGCGATGATGTGCTTTTTGTGCGGTTTGCCGCGGCAGTTCTGGTAGTACTGGATCAGCCGGTAGGCGGTGTCGACCGCGGTCGAGCCGCCGGTGGTGAGGAACACATGGTCAAGGTCACCGGGGGCCAGCTGGGCAAGTTTCTGGCACAGCTCGATGGCGACGTCGTTGGCCATGTCCGAGAACGGGTTGGCATAGGCCAGCTGACGCACCTGGTCGGCGATGGCCAGGGCCATTTCCTCGCGACCCAGGCCGATGTTGGTGCACCACATGCCGCCCACGGCATCAAGGAAGCGGTTGCCGTGGGCGTCGCGGATGTAGGCGCCCTCGCCAGCAACGATGTTCAGCGCGCCTTGTTCGCGGTGCTCGTCGAACACGTGGTAGCCGTGCATGTAGTGGGCCTTGTCGGCTTCCACCAGCGGGTCGTGGGCAATGTTCAATGCTTTGCTTGGGGTGGCCATGGGCAGCTCCTTGGCGGGAATCGTTGGGCAGTGTTCAGAAACCGGTCTTGACCGTGCTCCAGACCCGGGTGATGGCACGCATGTCCTTGGGGCTCTGGGTTTTCTGTGTGAACAGCCGCTCGCGAGTGGGTGCGTCGGGGTAGATGGCCGGGTCCTGGCGGATCTCGTCACGCACCAGCGCGGTGGCGGCGGCGTTGCTGTTGGCGTAGTGGATGTAGTCGGTGACCTTGGCCATGGTCTGCGGTTGCAGCAGGAATTCGATGAAACGGTGGGCGTTGGCCGCGTGGGGTGCATCCTTGGGGATGTACAGGTTGTCGAACCAGATCAGCGAGCCTTCCTGGGGGATGAAGAACGACAGCTTGATATCCTTCTTCGCTTCCACGGCGCGGGCCTGGGCGGTGGCATAGTCGCCGGACCAGGTCAGCGCCAGGCAGACGTCGCCATTGGGCAGGCTGGTGAGGTAGTTGACCGAGTCGAACTTGCGAATGTATGGGCGGATGCCCAGCAGCAGCTTTTCGGCTGCCTTGAGGTCTGCCGGCGAGGCGCTGCGCGGATCCTTGCCGAGGTATTGCAGGGCCAGCGGGATGACTTCGGTGGGCGCATCCATCAAGGTGACGCCGCAGTCGGCAAAGCGTGAAACGATCTTGGGATCGAACAGCATGGCCAGCGAGCCGATGGGGGCATCGGGCATGCGTGCGGTGATCTTGTCGACGTTGTAGGTCACCCCCGAACTGCCCCAGGTGTAGGGCGCCGAGTATTTCAGGCCAGGGTCGTAGCCTTGCAGGTTGCTTATCACCTGCTCATCCAGGTTGTGCCAGCTGGGCAGTTGCTGCTTGTCCAGTGCCTGGAATACGCCAGCGCTGATCAGCGGTGGCACCAGCGAGGCGTTGAGCATGACCAGATCATAGCCGGAGCGGCCGGTAAGCAGTTTGGTCTGCACCGTTTCGTAGCCGTCGAAGGTGTCGTAGATAACCTTGATGCCGGTGGCCTTCTCGAAGTCGGCCAGGGTGGTTTCGCCGATGTAGTCGGTCCAGTTGTACAGCCGCAGCGTATTACCGTTGTCCACCTCTGCCGCCTGGGCCAGGCTGGCGCCAGACACCAGCAGCAGACCGCCAATCACCTTCAGTACCTTGCGCATGGCAACTCCATCGTGTGAGTGCTCCGGATCGAGCCGATGGATGCACTATCGAGGGATTTGCCCCAGCGGGACATACCCCGAATGTGTGGGTGGTCGTTTTTCTGGCAGGTGAATTTTGGGTCAAGGCCACTGGCCCTATCGCCGGCAAGCCAGCTCCCACAGGACTGCATAGAGGCTTGAGGTCTATGCAGTCCCTGTGGGAGCTGGCTTGCCGGCGATAGGGCCAGTGCAGGAAATCACCCCAGTGGGTAAAGCGCCTCGTCGAACTGCGCCAGCCGCGGAAACACCAGCGGCTGGTCGTCCGACAGCTGCTCCAGACGCTGCCGGTACTGCTGCAAAAAGCCCTGCCGCGCTTGCTCGCTGATGTACGGCACATGCCAGGCCACGAACGGCGGCAGCACATCGAAGCCGACATAGGCCAGCGTGCCGCGCAATATCGGCCGCAGCATGTCTTCCAACGGCCCGTGGATCGCCCCTTCGCCAAACATGTGCTCACGGCCGCCCAGGGTCACGCTCACCAGCGCCTTCTTGCCCGCCAGGCCGCCCTGGTCGTAGAAGCGCTTGCCGCCGTAACACACCCCCGACACCAGCACCCGGTCGATCCAGCCCTTGAGCATGGCCGGTGCCGAGAACCAGAAAATCGGGAAATTCAGCACCAGCAGATCCGCCCACAACAGCTTGTCCAGCTCCTGCTGGATATCCGCGGCAATGGCGCCGCGCTTCACGCCCTGGCGCTGCTCCAGCGCATACACCAGGTATTCGGGGTTCTCGCGCTGGGTAAAGTCATCAGCGCTGGCCACCGGGTTCCAGCCCATGGCGTACAGGTCGCTGACCTGCACCTGATGGCCCTGGGCGCGGAAGGTATCCACGGCCTGGTCACGCAGGGCAGCGGTGAACGATTGCGGCTCAGGGTGAGCGTGGACGATCAGTACATTCACAAATATTCTCCTTACACGAAACAGGGTGTCTTGCAGCTGCGGTTCAGCACTGCACCGCCTTGACCTCGACAAACTCCGCCAGGCCTTCCTCGCCCCACTCACGGCCGTTGCCCGATTGCTTGTAGCCACCGAACGGCGCCTGGTAGTTGAACCCGCCACCGTTGATGAAGCACTGCCCGGCCCGGATCTGCCGGGCCAGAGCCAGGCCGTGCTCGCGGCTGCCGGCCCACACGGCGCTGGACAAGCCGAACGGCGAGTCATTGGCCAAGGCCAGCGCCTGGCGCTCGTCGGCATAGGGAATGAGGCACAGCACCGGGCCGAAGATTTCCTCCTGGGCGATGCGCATACGGTTGTCGACATCGGCGAACAACGTCGGTGCCACGTAGAACCCGCGCTCGAACCCGGCGCTGGCACCACCGCACAGCAAGCGTGCGCCCTCCTCCTGGCCCAGGCGGATATAGTCGAGCACCGTGCGCCGCTGGCCGGCGGAGCACATCGGCCCGAGGAAGCTGGCCGGGTCACGCGGGTCGCCCATCAGCAGCGCGCGAGTCTCGGCCTCGGCGATTTCCAGCGCTTCTGCATAGCGGCTGACCGGCAGCAGCATGCGCGTCAGGGCGGTGCAGGTCTGCCCCGAGTTGATCATCACGTCCTGCACCCCATGGCGCACCGCAGCGTGCAGGTCCGCATCGGCGGTAATCAGAAACGGCGACTTGCCGCCCAGCTCCAGGCACACCCGTTTAACCGACGGCGCGGCCGCCTGGGCCACCCGCACCCCGGCGCCGGTGGACCCGGTGAACGACACCATGTCCACCTGCGGGTGCCGGGCCAGCGCCTCGCCGACCTTGGCCCCCGGGCCGCTGACCAGGTTGAACACCCCGGCCGGCAGGCCGATGGCCTCGACCATCTCGGCCAGCACAAACGCATGCAGCGGTGTCTCCTGGCTGGGCTTGACCACCACCGTGCAACCGGCAGCCAAGGCCGGCGCCAGCTTGCCGATCAGCTGGTGCAGCGGGTAGTTCCACGGGTTGATGAACGCGCACACGCCAACCGCCTCGCGGTACACCAGCGAGTTGCCGACTTCGCGCACTTCATCCATCAGCCCGGCCAGCTCGGCGTATTGTTCCAGGCCGGCGATCGGCCCCTCCACCTGCACCGCCTGGCACCACTGCACCGGCATGCCCAGTTCGTCGGTGATGACCGCAGCCATTTCCGCCGCGCGGCTTTTCAGCTGCGCGACCAGCGCTCGGATGTAACCGGCACGCACACCGGAAGGCGTGCGCGACCAGCCATCAAAAGCCCGCCGCGCTGCCGCCACTGCCCGCTCGACATCCGCCTCGGTGCCCAACGGTACCCGGCCGATGGCTTGTTCAGTGGCCGGGTCGATCACCTCGGCCATGCCCTGCCCGGCCGGTATTTGCCAGGCGCCATCGATGTACAGCCGCGCGTAGTCACGCATGGGCCTGCTCCTGCATCAGTTCGCGGGCACAGCGGGCGATGCGCTGGCAGGCGTCGGTCAGGGCCTCGGTGCCCAGTACCAGGCCCAGGCGTATATGCCCGGCGGCGCTCGGGCCGAAGGCCTCGCCAGCGAGTACCGACACCCCCTGGCTGCCCAGCAGGCGGTCGGCGAAGGCCTGCGCGCTGAGCCCGGTTTCGCGGATATCGACCATCACGAACATGCCGCCATCGGGTTTCAGGGCTTTGATTCCCGGGCAGCCAGCCAACTGCTCGCAGACCAGATCACGGCGCTGCCGATAGGCCTCGCGCATGGCGTCCAGCTCAGGCAGTTGCTGTTCCAGCGCCACCACGGCGGCGTCCTGGATAAAGTCCGGCGAGCCGTACAGCATGCACAGGGCGAGGTTTTCCAGGTGCGTGGCCAGTTCGGCAGAACCCACCACCCAGCCCACCCGCCAGCCGGTCATGGCATGCGACTTCGACAAGCTGTTGAGCGTGGCGGTACGCTCGGCCATGCCTGGCAAGCTGCCGGGGCTGATGTGCTCGCCTTGATACAGCAGCTCGCTGTAGACCTCGTCGGAAATCAACCACAGGTCATGGGCAATACACAATTCGGCCAAAGCCTCCCAGGTCGCCCGGGGCAGGCTCGCGCCTGAGGGGTTGTGCGGGCTGTTCAGGGCCAGGGCGCGGGTACGCGGGGTAATGCGCTCGGCCACATCGCGCGGGCACACACGAAAGCCGTTCTCCGGCTTGACCGGCACCGGCACCACCGTGGCGCCGCAAGCGCCGAACACCGCCTCGTAGGTCACGTACATCGGTTCGGCGACGATCACTTCGTCGCCGGCTTCCAGCACACATTGGGCCACGCAGTACAACGCGCACTGCGCCCCCGCCAGCACCGTCACCTGGTCGGCATCGACGGCCTGGCCGCTGCGCTGCCGGTGGCGGTTGGCGATGGCCTGGCGCAGCGCCAGCTTGCCGCGTACATCGGCGTAGTGGGTATGGCCCGCGCGCAGGCTGTCGACGGCCGCCTCGACGATCGGCGCCGGGGTGTCGAAGTCCGGGTCCCCCACCGACAGCAGCAAGATGTCCTTGCCCTCGGCCTGCATGGCCAGGGCGCGGTAGTGGATGTCCCAGGCGGCAGCCCCGTCGCCGGCAATGCGTTGGGTAAGCTTGGCGTAGTGCATGGCAATCTCCCTTAAATGGCGGTTTCAGTCGACGAGGATCTTCGGGTTGGAACTGCCCCATACGGTGTACAGGTCGGCCAGCAGTGCGCCGTTGATTTCTTCCATCTCGGCCTGGGTAATTTCACCCCCGGCCTGCTTGCCGAACAGCACGGCTTCGTTGCCATCTTTAACGTCGGGGAAGTCGGTGACATCGACCATCAACGTGTTCATCGACACCTTGCCCACCACCGGCACCCGGTGGCCGTTGATCAGCACATGGCCTTTGTTGGTGAATGAACGGCGGTAGCCATCCGAGTAGCCGACGGTAATGTTGGCCAGGCGCGAATCGCGCGCCAGGGTCAGGGTGCGGTCGTAGCCGACGGTGTTGCCGGCCGGATAGCTGTGCACGGCGGCCACGTGCGATTTGAACTGCATCGCGCGCTTGTACTCGGTATGCGCCGGCACGGTATCGCCGAACAGGGCACCGCCGGTGCGGACCATGTCCAGGCGTGCTTGCGGCACCTCCAGGGTAGCGAACGAGTTGGCCGCGTGCAGGGTCAGCTGGCTGCGGTCGAGCCTGGCATGCTTGATCAGCCAGTCGGTCTGTTGGTTGAACGCCGCCAGGCCCTTGCGCACATCTTCCTTGTCTTCGACGGCAAAGTGGGTCATCAGCGCGACCAGTTTGAGGTGCTTCTGGTCGGTGATCTGCAGCGCCTCGCCACGCCCGGACCAGGTCGCCATCTCTACCCCGTTGCGGCTCATGCCGCTGGAGTTGAGCGCCATGTGGATACGCAGGATCTTGCCATGCCGCGCGGCGATCGCATCGGCCTGGCGGGCGAACTCGGCACTGCCGACCAGCTCTTCCATGTCGTACTGCAAGGCTTCTTCCAGCTCGCCGAGGCTGGCCAGGCGCACCCGCACCAGTTGCCCGGTGAAGCCGCTGGCGCGGACCACGCGGGCCTCCTCGTTGCTGGCCACGGCCACGCAAGGTACTCCCTGGGCGATGATCGACGGCATCACCAGGCCGATACCGTGGCCATAAGCATCGGCCTTGAGCACGGCACATAATCTGGACTTGCCGCCCAGCTCGGCCTGCAGGGTGCGGATGTTGTGTTGCAAGGCGCTGGCACTGACTTCGACCCAGGCGTTGCTGTTCTGCACGGTCATGGCGCTGGTGCCATTGTCCATTGATAGCGGCGGTGCAGCGTACAGCGGCGCCTGACCAGTGATCAGCAGGGCCAGGGAGGCGGCCAGAAGGGTACGGCGAAATGGCATGGTGTGTTCTCTTGTTATTGTCGTTGTGTGCGGCTTAGCAGACGCAGGTATGTTTGAGTTCGATAAAGGTCACCCCGGGGGTGGCAAAGCCACTGGCGAGGTCAGCCTGCAGGGCATCCAGGTCGCGTGGCTGGCGCACCGCACAGCCGAAGGCGCGGGCCAGGCCGATGAAGTCCGGGTTGCGCGGCAGCACGCCGACCGGCTCGATGTCCAGGCCGAGCATGTCGTCGCGGATCTGGCCGAGGGCGTCGTTGTTCCACAGCAGCACGACCAGCGGGCGATCCAGCTCTTCCACGGCAGTAGCGAGTTCCTGAGCGGTGTAGAGGAAACCACCGTCGCCCACCAGCACCAGGCCTGGGCGGTGATCTGTGGCGAACATGCCACCAATGCCGGCCGGCAAGCCGTAGCCGAGGGTGCCGTAGCCGGTGGGGTGCAGCCAACTGCGCGGCGCCCGGCTGGCGAAGGCATAGTTGCCGGTGTAGGCCAGCTGCGTCATGTCGCTGCTGATGAACGCGTTGTCGGGTAGCACGGCAGCAATGCGGTCGAGAATCGCCTGGTGCGTGGCCTGCAACGGCGCATGCCCATTGCGGATGGCCTGGCGCAAGTTGGCCACTGCTGCGCTGGCCTGGGCCGGGTCACGGTCGAGGTCTGGCAGCTGCTCGAGCAAGCCGGCCAGGGTTTGCCGGGCATCGCCGTGCAGGGCCATGGCACAGGGGTAGAAGTCGTTGAACTTGCGCGGGTCGATATCCACGCGCAGCAGTTCGCCAGTGAGCGGCAGGCGTTCGCGCCAGAAGTCGGTGTCGGCCATTTCGGTGCCCACGGCCAGCACCACGTCGGCCTGGCTGATCAGCTGCCAACCGGGCTCCACGCACAGGCTCGACCCGGCATTCAGCGGCGCATCCACTGGCAGCAGGCCCTTGCCGGCGACGCTGGTGAACAGCGGCGCCGCCAGCCGGGTACTGAGTTGCTGCAACTGCTCGGCGGCTTGCAATGCACCACCGCCGGCGATGATCATCGGCCGCTTGGCGGCTGCCAGCTTGCGCGCGGCCTGGTCAAGCAGCTCGCGGCATGGCTGACCCCGCCCAGGGCGGCGCACGACCTCGGCGCTCCAGTCGCGGCTGACCGGCGCCGCCAGCACGTCCAGCGGCACCGAAATATGCACCGGGCGTGGCCGCTCGCTGTCGAAAACCGCCCAGGCACGGGCGATCAGCTCGGGCAGGTCGTCGCCGCGCAGCGCCACGGCAGAAAACGCCGTGATCGGCGCAGTCATGGCGCGCTGGTCCTGGGTTTCGTGCAGGCAGCCCCAGCCCTTGCCCAGGCTGGCGGTGTGGTTGACGCTGGAAACCACCAGCATCGGGATCGAGTCGGCATAAGCCTGGCCGATAGCGGTGGCGGCGTTGGTCACGCCAGGGCCGGTGATGACAAAACACACCCCCGGCTTGCCACTGACGCGGGCATAACCGTCGGCCATGAAACCGGCACCCTGCTCGTGGCGGGTCAGTACATGGCGGATGCCACTGCCGGGCAGGCCGCGGTACAGCTCCAGGGTGTGCACCCCGGGGATGCCGAACACCGTTTCGACGCCGTAGTTGGCCAACAGGCGCACCAGCGCCTGGCCGGCGGTGAGGTTGTTGTCACTCATGTCGTTCTCCTTGCGCCTGGCCGAGGCGGATCAGCGCATCGACCGCGGTGGTGCCGTGGGCACCCACCATCAATGGGTTCACATCCAGTTCCAGCAGCTGCCCGGCGTTTTCGCAGGCGTAGTCGGCCACCGCACGGATGGCCGCCACCAGCCCATCGAGGTCGGCGGCCGGGCGGCCCCGAAAGCCTTGCAGCAGGCTGGCGCTGCGCAGGCTCAGCAGCGCCGCACGAATGGCGCTGTCGGTGGTGGGCAGCAACAGGTTGACACTGTCCTTGAGCAGTTCCACCAGCACGCCGCCGGCACCGATCACCAGGGCCAGGGCAAAGTCCGGCTCGCGCTTGATGCCGACGATCAACTCGGCCAGCGGCGGTGCGGCCATGGGTTCCAGTAATACCCGGTCGAACGCCACCTGCGGGGCGTAGGCGGCGATACGCTGGCGCATTTGCACCAGCGCGGCGTCGAGGGCGGCGGCATCGCGCAGGTTCAGGGCCACGGCACCGGCTTCGGTCTTGTGCGGCAACTGGGCGCTGACTGCCTTCAGTACCAGCGGGTAACCCACGCGAGCCGCGTCTGCCACAGCGCGCTCGGGGGTGCTCAGCACCCCGGCTGGTACCGGCAGGCCGAACGCGCGCAAGGCTTGCTTGGATTGCCATTCATCCAGCAGCTGACTTTCGCCCGCAAGCGCTTGCGGGCACAGCGGCAGCCGTACGGCCTCGCCCTGCTCCAGCAAGCGCTGGCGGTTGCGCTGGTAGGCGACAATGCGGCCCCAGGCCGCCAAGCCATCCTCGACACCCTGCAATGCGGCGATACCCCGTGCATGCAGGCGCTCGCGGGCGCAGGCGGGCAACAGCTCGGGGAACGCCGAGGTGACGAAACCGACCTTGCCGTGGCGTCCCAGCGCATCGCAGTACAGCGCCAGCAGCAGGTCGCATTCCTTGCGTTCGCCGGTAAACGCCGCCGGGTAGTCCAGCACCAGCATGGCCGCGTCGGCCGCCCCGCTGAGGGTGCTGTCGAGCATGCGTTGCAGGGCCGCTGCATCGCCCCAGATGGCAGTGGTGAAGTCCAGCGGGTTGACCAGGTTGGCGTAGGCCGGCAGCACCTCGGCCAGTGCGCTGACCTGGGCGTGCTCCAGCTTGGGCAGGCTCAGCTGGTTGCGCTCGGCATAGTCGGCGATCAGGCCGGCATCACCACCCGAACAGGCCAGCGCGATCAGCTCGCCGTCGGCAGGCAAACGCCCGCAGGCGGCAGCCTTGAGGGTCTCGACAAAACTCACCGGGCCGCTCACGCGGATCACCCCCAGGCGCTGGAACAGGCTGTCGTACAGGGCATCGGAGCCGGACAGCGAGCTGGTATGGCTGAGCGCCAGTTCGGCGCCGATCTGCGACACCCCGGTCTTCAGGGCGATGATCGGCGTGCCCTGCAGCAACGCCTTGTGGGCGGCGCGGGCGAAACCCGGCACGTTCTTCAGGCCTTCCAGGTGCAGGCCGATGGCGGTCACACGGGGGTCATCGAGCAGCACGTCCATCAGCTCGGCCACGCCCAGCTGCGCCTGGTTGCCGACCGAGGCCATGTAGGCGACCGGCAGCGAGCGGTCGCTCATGGACAGGTTGTAGGCGAAGTTGCCGCTCTGGGTAAGGATCGCCACGCCCTTCTCCACCTGCTTGCCGCCATGGGCCACCGGCCACAGGGCGGCGCCGTGCAGGTAGTCAAGCAGGCCGTAGCAGTTGGGACCGAGCAAGGCCATGCTGCCAGCGGCATCGAGCAGGCGCTGCTGCAGCTGGCGGCCTTCTTCACCGCTTTCGGCAAAGCCCGAGGCATAGCAGATGGCGCCACCGGCCCCGCGTGCGGCCAGCTCGGCAACGCACTGCAGGGTCAGCTCACGGTTGGTGGCGATGAACACCGCGTCCGGGGCGCAGGGCAAGTCGGCCACCCGCGCCACGCAGGGGATGCCTTCCAGGCTGTCATGCTGCGGGTTGACCAGCCACAGCTCGCCGCCAAAGCCGCCTTCGGCGCAGCGCTTGAGCGCCCGCGCCATGCTGCGCCCGCCAACGAACGCCAGGTGCCGGGGCGCCAGCAAGCGCTTGAGGTTGTCACGAATCGATTGCGACATAAGGGTTCTCCAGGGCGATCAACGCAGCAGCGGGCGCAGCAGTTCGCGGGCGATGATGTGCCGCTGGATTTCCGATGTGCCCTCCCAGATCCGCTCGATGCGCGCATTGCGCCAGATGCGCTCCACGGGCCCTTCATCCATCAGGCCCATGCCGCCGAATATCTGCACGGCTTCATCGGCCACCTTGCCCAGCACTTCACTGGCAAACAGCTTGGCCATGCCGGCCTCGCCATCGGTCATGCTGCCCTGGTCCATCTTCCAGGCAGTGTGCAGGGTAAGCATTTCTGCGGCGCGGATCTGCGTGGCCATGTCGGCGAGCTTGAACGATACGCCCTGGTAGCTGCCGATCGGTTGGCCAAACTGCTTGCGGTCGGCTGCCCATTGCAGCGAAAGGTCCAGGGCACGCTGCGCCTGCCCTACGCAGTTGGCAGCCACCATCACCCGGCCAGCGGTGAGCCAGGCATTGGCCACTTCCCAGCCCTTGCCGACCTCGCCCAGCACTTTGCTGGCCGGTACCCGGCAGTCGTCGAAGAACAGCTCGTAGGTGTGGTAGCCACGGTTGCTTACGCACTTGGGCCCGCGGCGGATGGTCATGCCCGGGGTGCCGCGGTCGACCAGCAACGCCGTCACGGCATTGCGCTTGCGGCCGTTGTGCTCGTAGGTGTCGGTGACCGCGAAGACGATGGCGAAATCGGCGTGGCCGGCATGGCTGATGAAGTGCTTGCTGCCATTGATGACAAAATCATCGCCCTGGCGCACGGCGCGGGTCTTGATGGCATTGGCGTCGGAGCCGGCACCCGGTTCGGTGAGGGCGAAGCAGTCGGTTTTCTCTCCCTGCACGCACGGCAGCAGGTAGTCGTTGATCTGCTCGTCCTTGCAGGCCATGAGAATTTTCGAAGGCCGCGCGACGAACACGTGCAAAGCCCAGGACACCTTGGACAGCTCGCGCTCGATCAGCGCCTGCGACAGGTAATCCAGGCCGCCACCGCCGACTTCCTCGGGCATGTTGAAGGCATAGAACCCGGCGGCGATGGCCTTGCCGCGGATGTGCGCGGCAAGCTCGGGCGACACGGCATCGGCGCGGTCCACCGCTTCCTCATGGGGCAGCAGCTCTTTGGCAACAAAACTGCGTACCGCTTCCACCAACATTTCTTGTTCTTGGGTCAGTTGGAAATTCATCTGCGAAGGTCCTGATAGGGTCGGGTATCGGGTTACTGGCCAGTGAAACGTGGTGCGCGGCGTTCCACCGAAGCCTGCAGCGCCTCGGCGCCGTCCTGGCTGCGGCCGCACAGCAGGCCGGCGTGGCGCTCGGCTTCCAGCTGTTCGGCCAGGGTGCGGCGGGCGCCGTCGCGGATCAGCCGTTTGGTCTGGGCGAAGGCGAAGGTCGGGCCGTTGGCCAGGCGCCCGGCCAGTTCGGCGGCCACTGCGGGCAGTTGCTCATCGGCACACACTTCGCTCACCAGCCCGGCGGCCAGGGCCCGTTCAGCGCCCCACAGTTCATCGAGGAACAGCAGGCGCTTGGCCTGCTCGCTGCCGATCAGCCGCGGCAGGTGCCAGCTGGCCCCGGCGTCGGGGCTGTAGCCCATGCTGGTGTAGCCGGCCTTGAACCGCGCCGAGGCGGCGGCTATGCGCAGGTCGCAGCACAGGCTGAGGTCCATGCCCCCGCCCACGGCGGTGCCGTTGATGGCGGCGAGGGTGGGTTTGTCGAGGCTGTGCAGGCGCAACATCACGGCGTGCGCGGTTTCGGTCCAGCCGTAGGTTTCCAGGGTGCCCTGGGCTTCGGCTGCCGCCCATTCGGCGAGGTCGGCGCCAGCGCAGAAGCTGCGGCCGCTGCCGGTCAGCACCACCACCCGCACGGCCGGGTCGGTGTTGCAGGTGTCGAGCAAGGCGTGCAGCTGCTTGAGGGTGGGAATGTCCAGCGCATTGCGCTGCTCGGGGCGGTTGAGGGTGATCCAGGCAACGCCGGCTTCGACCTTGCTCAACAGTGAGGGCGACGGGGTGGTCATGGGGGCCTCGGTGGTGTTGTGATGGTTTTGGGAGAGCTGGCAAGGGAGATACTAAACGAGTGTTCAACAAGCTGGGATGGGGTGTTACAACTTCGTACAAGTCGGGTTGGCGTTACAGGGTTGGGGTGGGAGGTGGGTTCAGGGGGTGTTCGCCGCAGCAGTGCAGCGCCTGAGAGAGACCAAGCGCCGCGCGGGCGGCGCTCGATCTCAGAGGCGATAAATATCCAGCGACGGACACTTCCGCCCACACCCCGCAACCTCAAACCCCCGGCGCACTCGGTGCAAAAGCCCCCTGCCGACGCCGGTTGACGACGTAATACGCCGCATAGCACAAGGCAATAAATCCGAAGCCCCAATACAACGAAGGCCGCTGGGTTTCATCCAACGCCAGGAACACGAACAGCGAGCTGCACAGGGTGATGCACAACAGCGGCACCAGTGGATACAGCGGCGCCCGGTATTTCAGGTCGTGCAATTGCCCACCCTCACGCAGATAAGCCTTGCGGAAGCGATACTGCGCCAGGGCAATAACGATCCACGTCACGGTACCGGACATGCCGCTAACCGCCATGAGCACCATGAACAGCGTGTCCGCCGCCACGAAACTGGTCATCAGCGAGATCAATGCGAAGCACAGGGTGATGCTCAACGCCCGCAGCGGCACGCCACGCTTGCTCAGCGGCGCCAGACTCTTGGGCGCCATGCCGGTCTTGGACATGGCCCAGAGGATGCGGGTCGAGGCATACAGCCCAGAGTTACCCACCGAAAGGATGGCAGTGAGAATGACGAAGTTCATCAGGTCGGCGGCGTAAGGTATGCCGACCAGATCGAACACCTGCACGAACGGGCTTTCCATCAACCCGGCCTGCTCGTAAGGCACGATGGCCGACAGCACGGCAATCGCCAGCACATAGAAGATCAGCACCCGGAACACCACGTTGCGCACCGCACGCGGGATGCTCTTTTCCGGGTGCTCGGTCTCACCCGCAGCCACACCCATGATTTCGCAGCCCTGAAAGGCGTACACCACGGTCATCATCACCGCGAACACCGCGGACAGGCCGTGGGGGAACAGCGATTCGCCCATCAGGTTGTTCAGCATCGGTGCCGGCGCCCCGCTATTCAGCGGGATGGCGCCGAAGATCACCAGCACGCCAATGACAATGAAACCGAGAATGGTCGCCACCTTGATGCCCGAGAACCAGTACTCGGCCTCACCAAAGGCGCGGGTGGCCAGGGCGTTGAGGCCGAACAGCACGACCACGAACAATGCCGACCAGTACCAGATCGGCACCTCCGGAAACCAGCGCGTCATCAGCATGCCGGCGGCGGTGAATTCCAGGCCCACGGTGGTAGCCCAGCTCATCCAGTACACCCAGCCGATCATGAACCCCGTGGCCGGGCCGATGAACCTGGTGGCGTGGGCCTGGAACGAGCCGGACACCGGCATCTGCACCGACAGCTCGCCCAGGCACACCATCACCAGGTACATCAGCAGGCCCGCCACCAGGTAGGCCAGGATCGCGCCCACCGGGCCGCCCTGGTTGATGGTCACGCCCGAGCCCATGAACAGCCCGGTGCCGATCACCCCGCCCAGCGACAGCATGAAGATATGCCGGCTTTTCAGGGCCCGGGTGAGCTGGATCTTTTCGCTGGAGTCAGTCATGGCGCACCTCGCCATCGCGGCCGGTGCAACGCCACGCGGGGGTGCCGCGTGGGGTGGTATCGAGGAGGGGCTGAGCGCTACGGCATGTCATTATTCTTGTCTCCAATAAGCCTCATGGACCGCGTGCAACACGGTTGCCATGGATTATTGAAAACGGATGTAAGGTGCCGTTGTACGAACGGATCGAAGATGTAAAAAGTCGTAAGTTTTTTGTACGTCAGCGCTGGATCAACTGTTCCAGGGTGATGCGGGCCTGGTCAAGCCGGGTGGCCAGCGGCTCGCCAAGCGCTTGCAGCGCCTGTGCATCATGCTGGCGGGCGGCGTCTTCCAGCCCTCGCAGCAATTGCGCCAACCCGGAAAAGCCCAGCGAATCGCAGCTGCCCGCCAGGCGATGAGCCAGGTGCAGCACTTCGGTAAAGTCCTGGGCCGGCAGCGCCTCGGCCAGCGCCACGGCATGCTGCTCCAGCGACTGGCGCAGCACTTTCAGCAGGCCTTGCAGCTTCTGTTCGCCCAACAGTGAACGGTGGGTGCCCAGCAGTGCCCAGTCCATGTTTGCATCAGCGCCGGCCACTTCAGCAGGCGACGCTTGGGCCAGTGCCTTGCGCAGGTTCTCCAGCCGCAGCGGTTTCGCCAGCACCCCCTGCATGCCAGCGTCCAGGTACTCCGGCACTTGCCCTGGTTGCACGCCGGCCGTCAGCGCCAGGATGCGACTGTGGCGATTAGGGCCAGGCCTGGCGCGAATCTGCCGGCACAGCTCCACGCCGCTCATGCCGGGCAGGTGCACGTCCAGCAGGATCAGGTCGAAGCGCCGCTGCGCGCAGCTTTGCAGCGCCTGCGCGGCGTCTTCGGCAAAACTGACCCGGTGGCCGTCACGCTGCAGCAACCCGCCAGCCACATCGCGGTTCAGCGCCACGTCCTCGACCACCAGGATCTCCAGGCTTGCCAGCGGCGACGGTGCGCCTGGACTGACCGGCAGGTGCTGCCCGCGGGCCATGTCGAGCTCGAACCAGAAGCGGCTGCCCTGCCCTTGCACGCTGTCCAGGCCAATGCTGCCGCCCAGCTTTTCCACCAGGTGCTTGCACACTGCCAGGCCCAGGCCGGTGCCGCCGTAGCGCCGGGTCACCGCCTCGCTGGCCTGGACGAAGCGGTCGAAGATCCTGGCCTGCACGGCCGGCTCGATGCCGATGCCATCGTCGATGACCGCGATGCGCAAGCGCTGGGAGGTTTCGCTGCTGGCGAGCACCTGCAGCGTGAGCCGCACCTGACCACGCTCGGTGAACTTGATGGCATTGGCCAGCAGGTTGCTCAGCACCTGGCGCAGGTATTGTTCGGCGCCGTGCTGGTATCCGGCCAGTTGCTCATCGATTTCCAATAGCAGCGTGTCAGCGTTTTCCATGGCCATGGGTTCGAGCAGCGCCAGCACTTCCTGGCACAGCTGGCGCAAGGAAAAACCGACCAGCTCGGCGCGGCTCTCGCCCTCCTCCAGCCGGGCGAAATACAGCACTTCGTTGAGAATCGCCAACAGCCCCTCACCGGCCTTGTACAGGGCCTCGACGCGCTGGCGGTCGGCGGCTTCCAGCCGGCCGCCGCGCAGCAGCTCGGCCATGCCGAGGATGCCGTTCAGCGGTGTGCGCAACTCATGGCTCATGGTCGCCAGGAAGCGCGACTTGGCCAGGTTGGCAGCCTCGGCCTCATCCTTGGCCCGGGCCAGGCTGGCCGTGCGCCGTTCGACCATGGCCTGCAGCTCGTCGCGTTTGTCCTGCAGCACCAGGCGATCGCGCTCGCGGCGTTCGATGTCGCTGAGGATAGCGCGGCGCATGTCGTCCAGGGCGTGCGCCACCGTGTCGATTTCATCGACGCGCGCCGAGCGCCTGCGGGCCAGGCGCAGCGGCTCCTGCCACTGGCCGGCGCCGATACGCCGGGCGAACTCGGCCATCACCTGCAGATGGCGGGTGACCAAGCGGTAGAAGAGCCCGGACAGCGCCACCGCCAGACCACAGAGGAACACCCCCATCCATAGCAGGCTGGCCAGGCCGGTGGCGTACAGCCGACGATGCACTGCACCGAGGTCGATGCTGACTTCCAGCTCACCCAGGTGCCTGGCCGGCCCGGAAGGCAGCTGGTAGTCGAGCGGAAAGCGTTCGATGCGCAGCGGGCCTTTGGGCTCGGCCTCACCGCGCAACAGCTGGAAATCGTCACTGACCAGGCGTACCCGCGCCACATCGGAAAAGTCCACCAGGCCGCGCAATTGCACATCCAGCTGCGCCTCGTCCAGGTCCCACAGGCTGCGCTCCAGGCTGGCCAGGTAGCCGGCGCGGATCAACGCCATGCGCGCCTCGATGTCGCGCATCTCGCGACGGTACTCGAAGTACAGCTGCACCGAGCTGGCCAGCACGGTGAAGCACAAGCTGAACAGCAGGATGAACAGCAGCAGGCGGCGCAGCAGGCCATCGGTTCGCAGGCGGATCATCGCGCATCCACCGGCAGCTTGATCATGTCGCGGTAGGTGACTTCGCTCTGCTCCAGCCAACGCTCGATCTCGCCAGCCTGGGTCATGCGCCGCAGTTGCATGTCGATTTCATCCATGTGCCGGCTCAACGGTGATTGCCGCGAGACCGCCACGCGCAGGTAGTCCACGCTCAGGGCCGTGGGCAAGACCCGGATGTCCTGCGCGCCGGGCAGGTGCTCGATGAACAGCTGGCCGGTGCGCCGCTCCTGGATCACGTAGTCGATGCGCCCGCGGATCAGCTTGCCGAAGTTCTGCTGGCTGGACGACACCCGTTCGATGTTCTGGTGGCGGGCGACGAAGCGGTCGAACTCGGCGCCATAGCTCTCGCCGTACAGCAAACCACCGCGGTAGCCGGCCAGGTCTTCCAGTTGCCGGAACTGCACGGGCCGCAGGCGGTTGTAGAACACGGCCACTTCCTCGCGCAGCACCGGCACTGTGGAAAAACGCATGCGCTGGTCACGCTGGTCGCTGTTGTAGGCCAGCACCACGTCCACCCGCCCGGCGGCGGCGTCCATCAGGCAGCGCTTCCAGTTGCCCAGCACCACGGTCTGCACCGGGTAGCCCATGCGTGCGAACAGCTCGCGCACCACCGTCGGCGCCAGGCCACGTACCTGGTGGCCGTCGCTCCAGGAAATTGGCGGGTACACCGGGTAGTCGCAATAGCGCACCGGCTCTGCGGCCCCAGCGGGCGCGGCGAGCAGCGCCATGGCCAAGGCCAGGGCCCAGGCACGATGGTTCATGCCGCCACGCTGGCGGTGAACAGGTAGCCGGTGCCGTGGATGGTAATGATCAGCTGCGGCTCGGCCGGGTCGTCGTGCAGCTTGCGCCGCAGGCGGCCGACCAGTACGTCGATGGAGCGGTCGTTGGGCACCCATTCGCGGTTGCGGATCTGGTCCATCAGCTGGTCACGGCTGAGGGTGTGACCACTGTTACGCAGGAACACGCTGAGCAACTGGAACTCGCCGTGGGTCAGCAGGGTCTGGCTGCCACGGGCGTCGATAAGGCGCCGACGGTCGGTGTCCAGCGCCCAGTCGGCGAACTGCTTCAGCGACTGCGCGCAGGCCGGCGTCGGCAGCACTTCGCGGGCATGGCGCACGCGGCGGATCAGGTTTTTCGCCCGCGATACCAGCTCACGCGGGTTGAGCGGCTTGATCACGTAGTCGTCGGCGCCGCATTCCAGACCGACGATGCGGTCGATGTCGTCGTTGCGCCCGGTGATGAGGATGATGCCGACCTCCGAGCGCACGCGCAGCTCGCGGGTCAGGGTAAGGCCGTCCTTGCCGGGCAGGCGGATGTCCAGCAGCACCAGGTCGACATCCTGGCTGCCAAGCAGGGCTTCGGCCTTTTCCGCCGTGTCGGCGCAGTGCACGTCATAGCCTTCCTGGGACAGGTAGGCCTGCAGCAAGTCACGAACAAGCGGATCGTCGTCGACGATCAATACTCGAGGCGTCATTGCGTGTTTCTCTTTTTTATTGGTGTTGTGCTACACACTCGCGACAGCAGCGTACTCGCTACTGAACGGGTGATCAACAGCCCTTGGGCAGGCTGAAGCGCAACCGGCCACCGGCCTGCAGGCCATCGACCCAGGCCTCGCAGATGATCACGCCCTGATCGGGGGTGAAGGTGCCGGGGTTGAGCCCCGACTCCAGCCACAGGCCATCGAGCAAGGCACTCAGGCTGATGGCCGCAAGGTCGGCATCGAAGCCTTGCCAGCCCTCCTCCTCGGCCAGCGTGGCCAGCAACCGGCTGAGTTCGTTGCGGTACTCGCCGTAGGAATGGTCGTGCACCTGGTTGATCGCATCGGCGGTCTTCACCGCGCCCCAGAACGCCAGCCACGCATCGAGCAATTGCGGGTCAAGCAGCTCGGCGCAGAACGACGCGCGAAAGAACGCCGACAGCCGCTCGCGGGCATTGGGTGCAGCCTGGGCCATGGCCTCGCGCAGCAGGCCCATCACCCGGCCGGTGACCGCCAGGTAAGCGTCGGCTACCAGCTCGTCCTTGCCCGCATAGTGATGGCTGATCAGCCCTACCGATACCCCGGCTTCGGCGGAGATCTTGCGAATCGACGCGCCCTGGAAGCCATGGCGCTTGAGGCACACCAGGGTCGCTTCGACCAGGTTGGCTTTGCGCAATTCCGGCAGCATGCGGTGGTAGCGGGCTTCCTGGTTCATCGGCGGCTCTCTGGTCGGGGGGTGGGGCCCAAGGCGGGACTGAACGACTGTACAACAAGCCGGACGGCATGATAAACCCTTGTCACCTGCCCCCATGGGCCCGACCACAACAACAAAAGCGGCTGCCATGAACGACCTGATCACACGCGACCTCGACCAGGGCCTGCTGACCCTGGCCTTCAACCGCCCCGACAAGCTCAACGCCTTGAACACCACCATGTACCAGCAACTGGGTGACCTGTTGCTGGCGGCCAGCGAAGACCCGCAGGTGGAGGTCGTCCTGATTACCGGCAACCCGCAGTGCTTTACCGCCGGCAACGACCTGCGCGACTTCCTCGACAACCCGCCCAGCGACCTGGACAGCCCGGTGTTCCGCCTGATGCGGGTGGTCATGGGCGTGGACAAGCCGCTGATCGCCGCGGTCAGTGGCGCGGCGATCGGCATTGGTGCGACCTTGCTGCTGCATTGCGACCAGGTGTTGGTGAGCCGGTCGGCCAAAGTGCGCATGCCGTTCGCGCCGTTGGGTGTGTGCCCGGAGTTTGGTTCCAGTCTGTTGCTGCCGCGCTTGCTCGGCCAGGCACGCGCGGCGCGGCTGCTGCTGGCTAACGAGTTGCTCGACGGCGAGCAGGCGGTCGCCTGGGGGCTGGCCAATGAACTGCACGAGGACGGTGAACAGTGCCTGGCTGCGGCGCGCAAGCTGGCGCGGCAGCTGCAGCGTTACCCGCAAGCTGCGCTGCGGATCAGCAAGCGGTTGTTGAAGGACAGCCAGCGGGCCGAGCTGGAGGCGACGGTGGCGCGGGAAAGCCAGTTGTTTATCGAGTGCCTGCGGACGGAAGAAGCGCGGGCGGTTTTGAGGGGGTTGATCAAGGATTGAAGAAACTCGGGCTGATTTTTGGTTTGTCGCCGGCAAGCCCGCAGGGAGCGCGTCAGGGACTGATAGGTGCTTGTCACAACCCCATCAAGGCTGACAGGTACTTGCCGCAAGATATGCAGCGCCCGTGAGATCGAGCGCCGCCCGCGCGGCGCTTCGCGGGTAAACCCGCTCCCACATTTGTTGCAACGTACCAAACCTGTCAGGCCATGGTTGCCAGCCTTGTCGGCTTGACTGGATTTCTCGGTTGGCCGCACTGCAGCCTCACCAGGCTCAAGCCATGCACCAAGACAGGCAACCCCTCTTCCACAGGCATGGCCACGTTGCAACAAATGTGGGAGCGGGTTTACCCGCGAAGCGCCGCGCGGGCGGCGCTCGATCTCACGGGCGCTGCATATCTTGCGGCAAGCACCTGTCAGCCTTGATGGGGTTGTTGTGGCGTGCACCTGTCAGCCCTGATGCGATCCCTATGGCCTTACCGACAACGAACCGCAAAATCGCCGAATCCCCCCCTAATACCCGGTCATCTCCAAATACCCCCGCCCACCCCCACTCCCGCTCAAACGCACCGGCCCCTCCCAATACGGAAACCGTGTCTCCATCCAGGCCTGTGGCTCCACTGCATCAACCTTCATATCCACGCCATGCCCCGGCACCCGCACCCGCCATTGCGTCGGCACCTTCTTGCCGTTCTTCTGCCGCGCCCAACCCAGTGCCTGCAGCTGTATCTGCGCCCCCTGCAGCGACACAACCTCGCCGTCCGGGCCAACCCAGGTCCCGGCCCGATACGCTTCACCCTGCGCCTCGCGTACCTGAAACAGCATCAGCTTCGCCCCACTGTCCAGGTGCAACGAAAACCAGTCCCAGCCGGTTTGCCCAGCAGCCAGCGGCTGGCTGCTCCATTCCCGGTCCAGCCACGCCTGACCGGTGACGGCTATGCACTGACCACCACGCTCCACCTCCCCGTGCACACGGTAAAAGGGCTGACTGTAATAGTACGAAGCCTGCCCCTTGCCGGACTTCTCGCTATAGCCCTTGTCACCATGCAACACCAGCGCAAGATCGCTGTGCAGTTGCAAGCGATAGCGAAAACCGGTGCCACCCGCGACCATCTGCAGGTGCTCGATCCCCGTGCCCTGCAGCGACCAATCGTTGATCCACGCCCGAACCGGTTGCGCCTGCACGCCGGCCTGGCCAATCCCGCCCCGCGCCAGCGTTTCAGCAAACTGGTGACCACCCGGGCCGGTCAGCGCCGCGTGCCCCATCCACAGGTTCGGGCTATCCCAGCCGCTGGTCTCCGGGCCAGGCCGCAGGGCCGAACGGAATAAAGTCCACTGCGCGCCCCAGTCACGCCCCTGGGCGTCCTTGAGATTGCTGGTGACATACCACCATTCGATGCGATAGCCATCGTGGGGGCCATGGTCGTGTGGAAATTGCAGCGTACGGCCGCGCGTCACCTGGCTGAACGCCCCCGCCTGCTGCCCAAGCCCGGCATAGCTCTGCGGTGCGGGCTGATCACAGCCGCACAACAACCCGCACAGCACCAGCCACGCATTACGCTTCATCGGCAAAGGGCCTCAACAGTTCACGGGGCTGGCGCCGCGCCAATTGTCACACGGGCCAGGCGCTGGCCAGCAGGATGGTCAGCATACCCATCACGGCCAGTTGCAACAGTTGCGCGGGGAACACGTAAAGCGGCAAACGCCAGCCGAACGCCTGCACATTCACTACCGCAACCAGGCACCAAGCCAGCAACAACCCCAGCGGAATCGCCAGCAGCACGGTAAGGCTGCTCAACATGAGCGACTGGCCCAGGCTCAACCAGACCAGATGGCTGCGGCGCACCCCCAGCGCCCATAACGGCGCCAGCTGGCCCAGGCGGGACTGGCCCAGGGTCAGCAGGTTGATGAACAGCGCCACGCCGGCCACGCCAAGCGTGAGGCTGTTGAGGGCGGCCGTGGCGGCAAAAGTGCGGTTGAACACCTCGGTCGACCAGCGTTTCAGGCGCGCTTGCTCCACCACTCGGTTGTCGTCCAGGGCAAAGCGTTGCTGCAGTGCCGCCTTCATGGCCTGCCGCTGCAGGGGAAGCAGGTCGACACTGACGCCACTCAGTGTTGCCTCTGGCCAATGGGCTCGCAGCCAACCTTCGTTGACCAGCACATGGCCTTTGGGGTTGCCATAATCCGCGTAGATCCCCACCACAGCCAGGCCCGGCGAGTCGCGGCCAGGCAGCCTCAGGCTATCGCCCAGTTGCACGTTCAGCCGCCTGGCCAGCTGTTCACTGAGCATCACGGCGTGCCCGCTGGCCAATTGCTCCCAGGCCTGCTTGTGCTGCGCCAGCAATGGCCAGCGGCTGCGATAGACGGGGTGATCGACAATGCCCTGAACCTGCACCGGCCAGTTTTGCAGCCTGGTTTCCACACGCCAGCCGGGCAGTACCATAGTGACCGCCGCTTGCTGCCCCAGCCACTCGATGATCTGCAAACCTTGGGCAGTGTCGCGAGGGGTCACATACAGGTCGGCCGACAATCGCTGGTCCAGCCAGCCGACAAAGGTCTTGCGAAAGCCCTCGGTCATACTGCCCACGCCGACACTGGCAGCCAGCGCCAGCAACAGCGCCATCAGTGCCAGGCTCAATGCCGGCAGTTGCTGGCGGCTGTCGGCGACGAACCATTGCGACAATGGCCGCCGACAACAGCGCGACAACCCGCCTAGCAGCCGATCGAGCAAGGCCGGCAGCAGCAGCGCCGCCGCCAGCAGCAAACCTGCCAACATGCCGAACGCGCTGGGCAGGCTGTCGCCCAGCATGCCGCAAGCCAAGGCCAACAGCAGCAACACGCCCGCCAGCATGGCCTGACGTTGCAACCAGGGCCCCTGCGCCAATCGCCACGCCTGGGGTTGCGCCAGCGCCAGCAACGGCAAGCGTGCTGCCCGCAACACGCTGCCCAGTCCCGCCAGCAACGCGCCCAGCACACTCACCAGCACACCGGCCAGCCACCAGCCTGCGGGCAGGCTCAGCGTGCCAGCGACTTGTGCGCCATAAAGGCCGCGCAAGCTGGCGGCCACATCGGGCAGCAACCACGCGGCCAGCCCATAGCCGCTGGCAACCCCGGCCAATCCACCCAGCAGCGCGAACAGGCCCAGCTCCAGCAGCAGGGCACACAGCAGCACCTTCAGGCTGACGCCACAGGCGCGCAGGTTACGGATCAGCCCGCGCCGCTGCTCCAGGGCCAAGCCAATCGCGGCATGGGTGATGAACAGACCGACGATGAATGCCAGCAAGCCAAGTGCGGTCAGATTGAGGTGAAAACTGTCGGTCAGGCGCTGCAACCCGCCGTCGTCCTGCCGAGGTTGCAGCTCGAGCAAGGGCGCGATATTCGCAGGGAGTGCCCCGGGTGCATCAGCCACCAGCAATCGGGACAATTGCCCAGGTGCGTGCAGCAGTGCCTGGGCGTGGCCGATATCGACCACGATCACCCCTGGCGCCAACGCTGGCTGCAAGCGCAAAGGTGGAAGCCGCTGCCCTTCGCTGTCGACTGCCGGATCGCCAGGTTTTGCATTCATTTGACGCAAGGTGTCCGGCCCGACCCAGGCTTGCCCGGGCGAGCCGATAAAGGCTTGCAGATCGAATGCCTGCGGCTGCACCCCAGCGATGCTGCTGGACGGCGGCAGGCTGAGTGGTTCGATGCCGATCAGCTGCACGTTGCGCGTCGGTTCGCCCGGCAGGCGCAAGCGCCCTTCCAGCACCGGCGACACCGTCCAGCCCAGCCTGCGCAGCTGCACATACAGCGCCTGGTCGAAGCGCTCGCCATTGCGCGGCAGCACTTGCGCCTGCAACGGCCCGGCCAACACTGCGCTGGCCCGGGCATAATCGCTGCGTGCCTGGCTGTTCAGCGCCTGCACTCCGGTCCACAGCGCCGTGGCCAGCCACAGCCCGGTAAAGATGCTGAAAAACTGCACCCGATGGCGCCGCCAGTGGCTGAGCAACGCCAACAATGCCAGCGACAAAAGCCTCATCAGCGCTGCTCGGCCCGCACGCGCCCGGCCTGCAGGTAACAACGCCGCTGCAACCGCGCCGCCAGCCGCGGGCTATGGGTAACCATCAGCACACCGCTGCCGGCTTCCGCGACCAGTTGCAGCAGCAGGTTCAGCACCTCATCGCTGCTGGCTTCATCCAGGCTACCGGTGGGTTCGTCAGCCAGCAGCCAGGCCGGGCGCCCGGCCAAGGCGCGGCCGATGGCGACCCGTTGCTGCTGGCCGCCGGAGAGTTGCTCCGGGTAACGCGAAAGCAGGTCCGCCAAGCCCAAGCGTTGGGCAAGATACGCAACCCAGTCGGGGTCCTGCCGCTCGGCCAGCCTGGCCTGAAAGGCAAGGTTGGCGCCCACATCCAGGCTACTGATCAGGTTGTACTGCTGGAACACCAAGCCAATCCCCTCCCGTCGCCACTGCGCAAGCGAGGCCTCGGAACGGCTGTCGAGCGGGACGTCGTCGATCAGGATGCGGCCACTGTCGGCACGGTCCAGGCCGGCCACCAGGTGCAACAAGGTGCTCTTGCCACTGCCAGACTCGCCCATCAGCGCCAGGCTGCTGCCGCGGGCCAGGCGCAAGTCGACACCTTGCAGCACCGGGAGCGGGCCTTGGGGGGTGGGGAAGGATTTGTGGAGGTTTTCGATGACCAGCATCGAGGGGCCTTGGTGGAATGCATGTCTTGTTAGGAATAGCAGGTTTGGAGCAACACGGGCGCCCTGTGAGAGCGGCAGCGGAACAATCGTGGGTGGAAATACAGGCAACCTATAATGGATCCACAGATAATTCGATAATCGCCCAAAAGGCGATTAAATCCCTGAATTATAGGTTGACCATCGGTGCAGCGGACCGCTCTAATGGATCCATTAAATAAAAACAAAACCCCGGAGAGCCTCCCATGTACCCCAAAAACACCTGGTACGTCGCCTGCACCCCCGAAGAAATCGCCAGCAAGCCGCTGGGCCGGCAGATCTGCGGCGAAAAGATCGTGTTCTACCGCAGCCACGAGAACCGAGTAGCCGCCGTGGAGGACTTCTGCCCGCACCGTGGCGCGCCGTTGTCGCTCGGTTATGTGGAGGACGGCAACCTGGTATGTGGCTACCACGGCCTGGTCATGGGCTGCGACGGCAAGACCGTGTCGATGCCAGGCCAGCGGGTCCGGGGCTTCCCTTGCAACAAGACCTTCGCTGCAGTCGAGCGTTATGGCTTCATCTGGGTCTGGCCCGGCGACCAGGCGCAGGCCGACCCGTCGCTGATTCCGCACCTTGAATGGGCGGTGAATGATGAATGGGCCTACGGCGGCGGCCTGTTCCACATCGGCTGCGACTATCGCCTGATGATCGACAACCTGATGGACCTGACCCACGAAACCTACGTGCACGCCTCCAGCATCGGCCAGAAGGAAATCGACGAAGCACCGCCGGTAACCACCGTCAGCGGCGACGAAGTGGTCACTGCTCGGCATATGGAAAACATCATGGCCCCGCCCTTCTGGCGCATGGCCCTGCGCGGCAACGGCCTGGCCGACGATGTGCCGGTGGACCGCTGGCAGATCTGCCGCTTCACCCCGCCCAGCCATGTGCTGATCGAAGTCGGCGTGGCGCACGCCGGCAAAGGGGGCTACCACGCCGAGGCCCAGCACAAGGCGTCGAGCATCGTGGTCGACTTCATTACCCCCGAGAGCGATACCTCGATCTGGTACTTCTGGGGCATGGCGCGCAACTTTGCCGCGCATGACCAGGCTTTGACCGACAACATTCGCGAGGGCCAGGGCAAGATCTTCAGCGAAGACCTGGAAATGCTCGAGCGCCAGCAGCAGAACCTGCTGGCCAATCCCCAGCGCAACCTGCTGAAGCTGAACATCGATGCCGGCGGCGTGCAGTCGCGCAAGGTGCTGGAGCGGATCATCGCCAAGGAAGGTGCGCCACAACCACAACTGATCGCCACCAGCGCAACCCCTGCCTGAGGATTCGCCAACATGATCGATGCCGTAGTGGTATCCCGTAACGATGAAGCGCTGGGCATTTGCAGCTTCGAACTGGCGGCGGCAGATGGCAGCCTGCTGCCGGCATTCACTGCCGGCGCGCATATCGATGTGCACCTGCCTGGTGGGCTGGTGCGCCAGTACTCCCTGTGCAATCACCCCGAAGAGCGCCACCGTTATCTGATCGGCGTGCTCAACGACCCGGCGTCACGCGGTGGTTCACGCAGCCTGCACGAGCAGGTGCAGGCGGGGGCACGGCTGCGCATCAGTCCGCCGCGCAACCTGTTCCAGCTGGCCGAAGGCGCGCGGCGCAGCGTGCTGTTTGCCGGCGGCATCGGCATTACCCCGATCCTGTGCATGGCCGAGCAGCTGTGTCACCGCGGCCATGACTTCGAGCTGCACTACTGCGCCCGCTCCAGCGAGCGCGCGGCATTTGTAGAACGCATTCGCAATGCGCCTTTCGCCGAGCGCCTGTTCGTGCATTTTGACGAACAACCGGAAACTGCCCTGGACATCGCCACGGTGCTGGCCAACCCGCAAGACGACGTGCACCTGTACGTGTGCGGACCGGGCGGTTTCATGCAGCATGTGCTGGACAGCGCCAAGGGGCTGGGTTGGCAAGAGGCCTGCCTGCACCGCGAGTACTTTGCCGCGGCACCGGTGGACGCCAGCACCGACGGCAGCTTCTCGGTGCAGATCGGCAGCACCGGGCAGGTGTTTGAAGTGCCGGCAGACCGCACAGTGGTACAGGTGCTGGAACAGCACGGCATCGAAATCGCCATGTCATGCGAGCAAGGCATCTGCGGCACTTGCCTGACCCGGGTACTGCAAGGCACACCGGAGCACCGCGACCTGTTCCTGACCGAAGAAGAGCAGGCCCTGAACGATCAGTTCACGCCTTGCTGCTCACGCTCGAAAACGCCGATGCTGGTGCTGGATATCTGAACCGCTCAGGACGAAGGCAGGATCACTTTCATGCCCGCGTCCGCCGCTGCCCCGCCGAAGGTTTCGGCATAGCGCAAGGTGGCATTGGCGTGCTCGCGCATGATCGCTTCGGCGCGGGCACCCTGGCCGTTGGCCAAGGCATCGAACACCGCATGGTGCTGCATGTGGGCAAAATTGAAGCGCCGGTATTCGCGGGCCAGGTCATGGCGGTCCACGGCCAGCGCGGTGACCGAGGCAAACGGCAGATGGTCGTTGCGCGCCAGGGCATCGGCGATGGCCGGGTTGTGGCTGGCCGCGACGATCACTTGGTGAAAACGCATGTTGAGGTCGTGGTAGGCCTGCAGGTCTTCTTCGGTCACAAAGCCTTTGTCGAACAGCTGGTCGCCATCCACCAGGCACTGTTGCAGTGCCGCGCGCGCTTGCACTGACAGCCCGCGTTCTGCCGCCTGGCGGGCAGCCAGACCCTCCAGTACGCCACGCACCTCCACCGCACCGGCGATGTCATCGGCGCTGACCGAACGCACCTGAAAGCCCCGGCCGCCAAAGCGCACCAGCAGGCCTTCCTGCTCGAGGGTACGAAACGCCATGCGCACCGGCATGCGCGAGACGCCGAACAGTTCGGCGGTGGGCACTTCCATCAGGCGCTCGCCAGCCGCCAGCTCGCCCGAGGCGATCATTTTGCGCAGTGCCACCAGCACCATTTGACCGGGTTTGCTCATCCAGGCAGCTTCCAGAGACATGAGCGGGCATCTTAGCGCAAGCCGGGGTGGTTGCCTTGCAGAAATAGCGTCAAGTCGACGGCCCTGCAGGAGCAGGCTCTTCGCAGCACAAGGCTGCTCCTACAGAAGGTACGCACTTGCCACGAGCACTCGTCGGCGTTGCTGAAGTTGCCGATGCGCGCCTGGACATCTCGGCACCGGGAGCGGGCCTGGGGGGGGGTGGGGAAGGATTTGTGCAGATGTTCGATGACCAGCATCGAGGGGCCTTGGTGGGATGCGTGTCCTCTTAGGAATAGCAGGTTTGGGGAAATACGGACTACCTGGGGACCTGGCATTTTTGCCAGGTGACAAAGTTTCCAGCTGCCCAGAGACTGGCACTAGCCCAATCAAACCACGCCACGCAATTGAGTCAGCCGCGAATTTCTGGAGCGCAAAATGAGCCATTTCTCAGGAATAACAGTTGAAGGCTACAACAGAAGCATTATTGAAAAGGCCGGGTTGAAAGCAGGACAGAAAATCAAGGTCAACAATGACAGTGCCTGGCTGATAAGCATCCACGACAACTACATTGAAGTTGACTATAGTCGCCAGGACGGTTCGCTGTCAGTTGTAATATTTTATGAGAGCCGTGACGAATTTAGGTTCATCGAATCCATCGAGGGGGTCGAGAAGGAAACAATTGCATTAACCAGCCAAAACAAGGCATATTACGACGCTCTCGAAGAAACACTCGACAACGCATTTGACATACTCATCAGCCAAGGCGCACGTGAGCTGCACGCAGAAGAAATACCGCCATTCCCGCTTGCACCATCACTGGTAATGATTGAGTACACGGATGGTCGCGGCTTCTTCGGTCCATATTCCAGCTGGGATGGGAGTCAACCCAAGCACCCCTGCGGGATCATATGTGCCGTTGAGAGCTCTGAGCTAATGAAGCACTCCGACAAACTGGTGGTCTCAAGGAGCACTGTGCTGGATGAAGTTCTGTGTTACCTGAACACCGAGCTCCAACGAAGCGCCCCCTTGGAACTCACCTGCTGGACGAATTATTTTACACAACCGTCACAGCTAAACTCAGGGTATATATCCAAGGATGCAATTCGCACCATTTATGACCTCACAGGGCTTGACATTGTAAAAGCCGCGTTTGAAAAAAACGACAGCCTGGCCAGCATCACGAAGAAGTTGGTTAACCATAATGCCCAGCGCATGGGAATTGACGCTATAGCAGATGCAGCAACCATCCCCACCGACCTTGTAATTATTGAGTTCAACAACCCAATTTCCAGAAATAACAACACCCTTGGATACGGCCTGATCTCAAATGACCAGTTTGGCAGTCTGACCATCACTTGCCCTGAGCAAACTCAGAATGACTTCAAAATCCTGAAAGAAAAGTTCGACTTTTTACCAGACCTTCCCCCGCTGGGAAATTCCAGTTTGTACGACAGCTCTATCAAAGCCATTTACACCACATCCGAGATGCTGGCCGAGCAACCTGTAGCCCTTCAGTTGCAATCGCCATCAACCCCGTACCTGATCTCCAACCAGCCCGACGGCGCCCTTCCCGACATGACCGACTTCTCGCTCGAGCGGGTGGGCAGCATCGACGGCGGCTGGAACACCAGCAGCACCATCAAGGCAGGCCGAGCCCTGGCCGAAGGGGAGGTATTGAGCGCCTTCCTCATCGATCGGCTGGATGGCGATATCCGCAGGCTCGATTATCCTGCGCAGAAGGGCCAACTCTCTGCCACGTCATGGCCAAAAGCCTTTGCCGATCATCTGGCGGCTGCGGGTGAGCCCATCTGCGCCGGAGCCTGGCAAGCTCACAACAGCTTTTCCACCACTGCCGAAACCCTCAGGCTGTGGAGCCCCACCCGCTATCGCACGTTCAGCAACGCGCCGTTTGCCGCCAACATCGTCCAGGCTCTGGCCTGTGACGAATCCTTCAGCCCTGTGGCGGACGAAACACTGTGCCTGCAAGTGCGCGACCTCACCTCCCAGGCGCTGTACGAACACCATTTCTTCACCCCCGCGGCGACGCAAGCCGGCACGCAGTGGGCCAAGGCACTGTGCGAGCAGATCAACCGTGACAGCCACGTGCTGCGTGCAGGCGTCCTCGATGGCAGCACCGTCACCCCTGCCGACAAAGACAATGCCTTCTGGGTGCCGCAGTGCGCCGAGCTGTCCGTGACCCTTACCCAGGTGAATTGGTGGCAAAGCCAGGCTGTAGAGGGTGAACATGCACTCGAAGCAGGGCACACGTTGCAGGCGTGGGTCTACGATGCGTTTTCCCATCGTTTGCTCGCACATCATGAGTGGGTGCCAGGCAAGGCTCAGCGCGCCGCAGGCAAATGGCTGGGCGCCTGGGCCACGGCCCTGAACGCCTCGCCGGTATCGCCCTACCTTCGAGCGGCCACACACAACCCACAGGCTGGGCCGGCCGATGCGAGCAACGACCTGCACCTGTGGCAACGCGGTGATGCGCTGCGTATTTTCACCACACTGCCCGGCGCAGCCAATTACCTGCCGGGGCCTACTCTGCAATCGGCCTGGAGAGCCGACACCGGGCATGCGGTGCTGGCCACAGTGCGGCACCCTTTCAGCCGAAAGTTGCTGCATCGCGCACTGTTCAAACCTCAGGATGCCGAAACGGTCAGTGACCGGGATAGCTGGTTACAGGCCTTGGCCGAATTCCTCAAGGCACAGGCCTGGCCGGAAGTGCAGGTCGGGGCAGCCGCCGAACCGCTCTCCGTGCTGCGCTTCAGCGAATTGCAGGTGCTGCTGGAAAACGTCGGCGATGGCGAGGCCTGGCGCGATGACGACTACGGGAAGTACTTACTGGAGACTGACGACTTGCCTAGTGGCAGGCTGGCTGAACAAGCCCGATTTACAGTGACCGCAGGTACTGCCAGCGTACAGGTCGATGTGCAGTCGTTGAACGGGGAGCTGGAATTCCGCCTGGACAATGTTGCATACGAAAACGGTTATCGGGTCACCGCCTGCGTACCACGCGCCGGTGAGCACCGGCAGTGGCCGGTCAGTGTGACCGACACCAGCATCACCTGGGCAGGGCCGATCGATAATGGCGTCTACGACCTGTACTTCACCTATCCGGGAGACGCTCGCGATGCTAAAGAACTCACTGTGGGTCATATAGGCGGTTTCAACTCGAACCGCTTCTGGCACGACGTGCAGGCCGTCAAATTCACCCCGCCTGCGCCCCTGAAAAAGTATACCGAGATCAGCTTCCTGTGCGAGGACTTCGGCAACACCAGTCACTCCGAACTGTTCGACACCAGCGGCCACGACCGCACGGGCGTGGATGAGCGCAGCGGCCTGTTCCATGCCCATTACCCGATCGCGACCATGCAAGGCCTGCGTGGGCTGGGCCCGGTGTGCGACCTGACCTTGCACTACTCGGCGCTACGCGGCAACGAAGCGGGCCTGGGCGATGGCTGGGCCTGGCGCTTCTCAAGCATTATTACCAGCGCCATCGAGAAAAACGACCACCGCCGGCTCACTCTCGCCGATAGCACCCAGGTCATGCTGAGCGACGACGAGTGGACCCGGCTGGGCGCAGGCGAATCCATCAAGACCAAGTCCTGCCGGGTGAGCTGCAACAAGGATTACAGCCGGTTCACCCTTGAGTTTCCCAGTGGCCGCCAGGAGATCCTGAGTAAACCGGATGCGCCCGGTAGTGACACGGTTGAACCGAACGACGAGTTTCGCCGGGCCGTGCTCGAGTACTTGCAGGCGATCAAGTCCGGCAGCGCGCCGGACCCACTGCTGATTCCTGAACACTGGACGCAGTGGGCGCTGCTGGTGATTTCCCCCTATGGGTATCTTGTCGGGGGGATCATCGATTACAGAGAAGCCCGCAATGCCTGGAGAAAGCATTCCAACACCAAGGAACTGGACAGGCGTATCGCGCTGTTTCAGCGGCCGTTCGTGCAGCTATTGCCGTCACGCATCATCTCGCAGTTCGGCGAAGCGCTGGATCTACAATGGAAGCGCCAGAACGGTCAATTCCTGCTGATGAGCATCAAGAGCGGCGAAGCCGAGCTGTTCAGCGCGCAATATGTCGACCCTGAGCTCAAGGCCGAGAGCCGGGTAAACATGCACCTGTGGCATGGCACCGGCGATGCGTTCGAGGTCGAACTTACCCTTAAGCAGTACTTGCTGAGCACACTCAAGCGCGTGCAGAAGGGCATCGTTGTGCAGCAGGTGGATTGCGGCTACGACGATGATCCGACCTTGGACAGGGTATTGTGCCGCCTGCAGGAGCAGGACGGTTCTCTCGAATGCGTCCAGTACGTCAAGGAAAGTGCCTCGTTGAACGGACCGTACGCCCTGCCTCGGGTGGCGCTGCACGCACTGCTGCCAGGATGCGGGCAGCAGAATCATATAGACCGCTACAGCTACACGGGCAGCTATCAGTTCAGCGAAGACGCGGTGTTCATCGCAGCCGTGGAAAGCGGTATTCATGCCGCCATCGCGCACGACCTGCACGCTTTCGGGCTGGACCACAAGGGCATGCGCACAGTGCTGCTGCGAGGCTCAGGCTCCTCAGAGGACCATTGGCTTGAGTTCTATCTGGAACATGGGCAGGCCACGACCACCTTCCGCTATACAGGCTGGGGGGATGAGCTGGCCGAGATCACCAGGAGCATAATCGTCAAGCAGGACGGGGCCTCGATAAAAGTCACCGCAAATGCCCCGGCGACAGACCGCCGGCTGGCCGTATTGCAAAGGTTCTGGCGGCAAGATACCAAGAGGCGGAAGCAGCTGTCCCGAGCGATCATGAACATGCTCAGCCTGTCGCCAAAAACAAAGCGCGAACAGTTGGGCAAGACAGTGGACGCCACCACGATCGTGACTGACGCCCAAGGCAACCCCCTGCGCCTGTATACCAACGGTTCGCATTCGATTCATTACTGCTATAACCACGGTGATCAGACGCATAACCAGATCACGGTTGGCAATGTGCAAGCGCTTGGCGCAGTACCGACGCTGGAGTGCCCCTTCGTGCCGGCATACACCAGTGCGCCGCTGATGGCGGAGTACCAGTGTGACGACTATGGCAACCCTCAGGGCCTGAAGCTCTACGGCTATCGAAAAGTCACCCGCGACGACCGAGACTACCTGGAACTGGCCGAAATGGTGATGGTGGATAACATCCGCGGCACGCTGACCAACGACACCCTCGACAAGGACACCACCTGGGAGCTGACCGGCCAGGAAGCGCTGTGGCACCAGATCAGCACCAGCACTGCAGTTCCCGCCAGCAAGAAAACCCCCAGCGGGCAAAGCGAGGTTCAGGAATGGTCGATTACCAGCCGGCAGACGACGCATCGTGACGACCAGAGTATTACGCTGACCACTGTGCAGAAATTTATCGACAACCCCACCCAACCCGGTATCCAGGTGATCGTCAGTGCAACGACGCCTGCGGGCAGTGCCCAGGTCAGTAAGGAAGTCCGTTCGCGCTACAGTAGGCGCGCCCTGCAAAGGGTCGAGAATGGCGTCGAGACACACTGGGAGGAGCGCGATGCCTTGGGCCGGGTAACCAAAGAAACCCGCTACCAGCTGGCACCCGATAGCACCGGCAAGACAGCCAGGCAGGCGGCTGACGAACGCATCGAATCGGTCTACACCGACAGCGAAGTCAGCAGTACAACGGTACAACGCACCTTCAAGGATGGCAGCCAGAGCCTCTCGTGCCTGGATGGCCTGCAACGCGCCTGGCGCACCTCGTGGCGCAGAGCAGATACTGACAGCTATGTACCCCTGGAGGAACACTGCTTCTCAGACCTGGATGAATCGTCGGTATTGGGCAGTTGGGCGTGGGATTACCTGCCAGGTGGCCAGGCTGTGCGCAAAGACACACCTTTACGTGGGTCGCTGGGTAGTCAACCCTGGCTGGCCCAGGAAACGCGGGCGGTGACAGATGAGCCGGCTGCTGTTGAAGCGGACACGCTTATCGCCACGTACGACTATACCAAAGGGAGCTCTACGGGCGTCGAAGTATTTGCTCATCGTATAGTTGAAAAACTCACACGCATGGACACTAAAGATCCACTTTTGCATACCCGTCCAATATTTCCGCTCAAAGGGCACAACTCTACGGTCAATACCATACGAGGCACGTACGAGGACATTATCTTTATAGCAGAAGCACACGAAGTAACGATAGTTGACCACTTTGAGCTAATCAAACACATCCAACACCTTGCCGGAC
>NZ_JABMCW010000050.1:0-24110 GCF_013179705.1 Pseudomonas sp. CM25
ACCCCGAACGTGTTGCCTCCGATGGCAGGTTATACCCTCGACGATTTACTGGCGGCTGTACTAAGTCCGATCGCAGCATTTCTGCAACATCACAATATCGAAAACAGCCAGATTGACGATAGCGTGGGGGCGTTGAAAGCTCAGTTGAGCAAAAGTTTCGAAAAGAACGGTATTGCCTGTTTGATTGCCTTCTATTACCTGCAGCCATTGGCTGACCCAGCACTCCGCGCACGCAATATCGCTGGTTTTGCAGAAACGGCCGAGGGTGTAGCGATGGAAGCTGCGGCCGACGCGTTGCAAGACTCACCCTTGCAGGAGCAGGGCGACGCCTTTTGCTGCGAGCTGTTCGAAATGGCTGGCAACGCCATCAAGGCACACATTCTGCAGCTGAATGATGCCACTGCCGATGCGGGTTCAGCGCCGCTGCGTTGACGCGGCCCGTGTTCAGCGCTTGAGCCCCCTGCTTTAGCAACTTGCCTATTTGGCCTCCGGCCAGAGCAGTGCCTGCGCCACAATCACGGTTTCACCGTTGAAGGTGAGCGCGGGCGAGCCGTGCAGCTGGTAGCCCAGTTCCAGGGCGGCGCTGACCCGGCGGCAGAAGTTCGCATCGTCGGGGCCGGTCAATACGCGGTAGATTGGCAGGCCGTCTGGGGGTTGGGTCATGCGGGAAGTCCTTGTCAGTAGTGGCAACGCGCAACCAGTCTAGCACTGTAAAACTCCCTGAAAATAAATGAGGTGTTTTCTCATTCTCGTTCGGCTTGTAGAAAAGGCCGGAATACAGGCCCGTCTGCCGACCCTCTACGGAGCGAGAAAATGAGTTTTACCCCGGTTCCACAGCGCCATCCATTGAGCCGTGCTGTGCACGCTGCTTTCCTTGGCCTGGTTGTCAGCAGCTGTGCGCTGCCTGCGCTTGCGCACGCTGCAAACGCTGAGCAAAACAACCCGGTGCAGCAATGGAACATTCCCGGTGGCCCACTGGCCCCGGCGCTTGACCACTTTGCGCGCCAGGCGGGGATCAGCTTGTCCTTCGACGCAAAGAGCGTAGCCAACCGCGACACGGCGGGCGTGCAGGGTACGCTGGGCACCTCGGCTGCACTCTCGTCGTTGTTGCAGGGGACCGAGCTTCAGGCGGAGCAGCAAGGCCCGAGTGCTTACCTGATAAAACCACAACCAAAGCCAGCCGGCCCGCTGGAAATTGGCGCTACCGAGGATTATCGCCTGGCGCCGCTGATCATCAATGCCAAGGTCAAGGCCAGTGCCGATGATGACCTGAACTCGGTGGTCGCCCAGGAACTTTGGGTAGGCGGCAAGGTGGCGACCAGCATCCGCAACACGCCTGCATCCGTGTCTGTGGTGACCCGCAAGGAAATGGAGCAGCGCAGTGTCAGCACCACGGAAGAGGCCCTGCAGTACACCCCGGGCGTAGTCAGTGACTTCTATGGCTCGGATGATCGCAACGACTACTTTCAGATCCGCGGCTTTCAGGCCACCACTTACCGTGACGGCCTGACCTTGAGTTCGATGCGCGGTGTGCGTGAAGACCCTTATGCCTACGAGCGCATCGAGATTCTGCGCGGCGCCAACTCCACCTTGTTTGGCCCGGCAGACCCAGGCGGCTCGGTGAACTTCGTGACCAAGCAGCCGCGCTTCGAGCAGTTTGGCCAAGGCTACGTGACCTATGGCTCGTATGACCATGCAGAGACCGGCATTGACGTGGGCGATGCCCTGAACGACGACCAGACCCTGGCCGGCCGCTTCACTGCCAAGATGCAGAACAGCGACCGCGAGTACGACCACTCGCAGGACGACAACCGGTTCATCATGGGCGGCCTGACCTGGGCGCCAACCGATTTCACCTCGGCCACCGTGATCCTGGACTACCTGAAGACCAACAGCTCGCCGAACAGCGGTGGCTACCCGCTGGACAAGGAATACGACCGCAGCGACTTCTTTGGTGAGCCCAGCTACAACTTTCATGATGTGGAGCGCACCAGCCTCAGCGGCAACATCACCCACGACTTCGACAACGGCTTTGTGCTGCGCAGCAACCTGCGCTATAGCGAGCTGAGCGATGACTTTGGCTATGTCTACCTGAGCGACAGCGCCGCACGTGTGGGCACCACCATCCCCCGCTACGTGTTTGGCACCGACAGCGAAGCCGATCAGCTCAACGGCAACCTGATGCTGCAGTACGACGCCCGGTTCGAGCACATCGACAGCAGCACCCTGGTGGGTGTGGAGTACCTTGATTCGACGACCAAACAGAGTTCGGTTTACAGCCTGGCGCCTTCCATCGACATCGCCAACCCGGTGTTCACCGGCGTTTCGGGGGGCGTCACGCCTTATACCCGCAAGCAAAATGACGCCACCACCAAGGCGGTGTTCCTGCAGCAGAACCTGTCGTTCTACGACCGTCTGATCGCCACGGCGGGTGTGCGCAATGACTCGATGGACCTGTCCAGCAAGGAGTACGTGGGCGGGGCACAGAAGCAAAGCGACAACTTCTCCGAGACCTCATACCGCGGCGCACTGACTTACATCGTCAATGATGAAGTCTCCACCTACGTAAGCATGGTGGAATCGGTGTCGCCACCCCAGGTTGGCGTAACCCCGCAGACCGGTCGGCAGTACGAAGTGGGCGTGAAGTACTCGCCTGTGGGCATGGACGCATTGTTCTCCGCCGCCGTTTACGACCTGACCCAGGAAAACGTCACCATTGCCGTGGTGCTGCCCAGCGGCATCATCGAGCAGCAAACCGTTGGCGAGTCACGCGCGCGCGGCCTGGACCTGGAAGGCAAGGCGCAAATCACCCAGAACCTCAGCCTGATCGGTGCTTATTCCTACATGGAGACCGAGGTGCTGCGCGGGGCGTTGTATGACGGTTCTTCGCTAAAGGGCAAGGAGTTTACCGTCGCGCCGAAGCATACCGCCTCGCTGTGGAGCTACTACGACATTCCCGACACTGACGTGAGCGTTGGCCTGGGTGCACGCTATGTGGGCGGTTACTACATGGATGCAGCCAACACCAAGAAAAGCGACGGCACCACGCTGTTTGACGCGGCGTTGAACTACAAGATTGCCAAGGGCACAGACCTTGCGCTGAATGTCAGCAACCTGTTTGACGAGCAGCATGTGGTGGGGTCGGGTACGGCGAACTACTACAATCCGGGGCGTGAGGTTACGGCCAAGGTGAGTTACAACTGGTAAGCGTCTAGCGATGGCACGAGCTGCGACAAGATCCAGAGTCTGTAAAGACCTCTGTGGGAGCGGCTTCAGCCGCGAACACCGGCGCAGCCGGTGCCATCCACCGCGTCACACACTGAGCGGGCGAGCCGGCAGGTTCATGCGCGTTATTCAGGGGCTAGCGCATCATGCCCAGTTCGGCATCGTCCAGCAGTGCTTTGCCCAAGGCGCACAGGTAGTGCGCGGCCCAGATCAGCTGCGGTTTATCTTCCATCAGCCCGTCGATGGTCAGGTCCCGTGCGTAGCCCATTAGCTCGGAAGCCTGCTCGCGGGCGTTCTGGCAAGGGATGCCAGCTTCGATGCGGAACAGGGGGTGGGTCTGGTTTTCGCCTTGAAAGAAGATGGTTTTACCGACGGTGCAGTTCGTGTCTTCGGTGGTCATTGGTCTATCTCCCTGGTCTTGTTGTTGTCTGGGCGGGCCCTATCGCCGGCAAGCCGGGCTCCCACAGGTTTTCGCTTGGCCTGCGATTCAATGCATCGGATTCAGGGAGGTGGTGGGGTGGGTCGGGGACTATCTTCAGCATGGCATGGCTCCTGTCGTAGTGAAGCAACCACTCACCGCGGCTAAACAGTAAGGTGGCAGCTGTACGCGGGTTAGCCGACCGGGACGTCAGGCACCCGGCGCACCCGAAGGTGCCCCACGCACAGCCGCCATAAAGCGCCAATGCCGATTGCTCGGAATTGCACGGCTGTGTTGTCTGACGAAATCGGGCGGCTAAACCCGGTCGTTGAATGCCAACGACGCGTCGAGACTAGAGACCACATTTACCGTGTGCAACGGAAAACAGACGCTGGGAGTATCTTTGGGAAACGCCCTACAAGGAAGGGGTTAAATCCGACTTTTTGACCCGCAGATCGCAAAATCCAGGCACAAAAAAAGACGCCCGAGGGCGTCTTCTTTCTAGGATTTGGTGGAGCCGGGGGGATTTGAACCCCCGTCCGCCAGTACTCCGCTGTCGGTACTACATGCTTAGCCGTGTCTACTGATTTAATCCGCAGCCGCCCGACGGGCAGGGTGCTTTGGATGAGTTGTGTAAGTTTTAGTCACTTCGCCCACAACGTGCTACGCGACGATCCTGTTCTGTATGACAATCAGTTCGGGTTTACAGGCATCCCCTAATGATTGCTGGAGCCGAAGCTACCAGAAGCAACGGGTCAAGAGGGCCGCTTACGCAGCCAGCTTGAACTCCGCGCCGTAGTTTTCGTCATTGGCAACTATAAAAGTTGCAACAGTGGATTTACGAGTTCTGTTACCAACTCGGCATGCACCTAGAGTTTCGCTACCGGCGTCGAATCCTAATCGGCCCCACACTAGCGTTACGCTAACGCACCTTACGGCACGTGGGGTGGAGTATACGCCATTGCGCGGGCGACGTCGACAGCCGGTCCGGTCGCCCGCAACGAGACATCAAGTACCGCTACCACCGGCCGAACCGCTGCCTTTCTCGGTTTTTTCCAGACGCTCCAGCACCTTGCTGGTGATCGCGATGCATTCCTTGGTGTCGCCTGAGGCCTGGGCGGCCTTGGCTTTGTCGACGTGTTCGGTCACGGCCTTGTCCATGCCTTCGGAGGTGGCGCCGGCGGTGGCCATGCTGTCATCGATCTTTTGCAGGTTGATGGTGCAGAGGTCTTCGGCGGCGAACGCCGGCGAAGCCAGCAGGGTTGCGGCCGCGAACAGGGCCGAAAGCGCGGTACCTTTCATGGGAGTCTCCTCTGGGGCCTCGGGAAGGTGGGCCTGTAAGGTGGACTGCGGGGTATTGGCGGGGGTTCAATCGGGATGGTGGTCGCGAGGATGGTGAGTGTGGAGACCACGTGCGCTGCAACCTGTAGGAGCGGCCTTGCGTCGCGAAAGGGTTGCGAAGCAGCCCCAGGATTTCAACGTTTGTGCATAGATCGGGGCCGCTTCGCGGCCCATCGCGACACAGGGCCGCTCCTACAGAGGACGCGTTAGTCGGTCACAGACTGCGTGGGCGGGTCACGCGGTCGACCAGGTAGACCAGCCCGTGGTAGTCGATGCCGCTGTGGCTGCTCAAGCCGATCTCGCAGGTACGGCTGGTGGAAATGCCTTCGCCGCAATACTGCACCGCATCCTTCAGGCTGCGCAGCGAATGGGCATTAAGCTCGGGAGTGGTGAAGCCCTTGTCGCCAGCGAAGCCGCAACAGTGAATGCCTTCCGGTATTACCACTTGCTTGCTGCAACGCCGCGCCAGGTCGATCAGCGCCTGGCTTTCGCCCAGGTGCTGGGTGCTGCAGGTCACGTGCACGGCCACCGGCTCGTCCTGGGGGGTGAACTCCAGGCGGTCGAGCAGGTGGGTGCGGATGAAGCGCACCGGGTCGTAGAGGTCCAGCCGGGTTTCACCCAGGTCTTGCACCAGGCGCAGGGTGCAGGGGCTGGTGTCGCAGTAGATCGGGTCAAGGCCGCCACGGCTGGCGTGCAGCAGTGCGTTGATCAGCTCCTGGCGCTTGTGTTCGGCCTGCTCGGGGTAACCCTTGGAGGCGAACGGCTGGCCGCAGCACAGGCTGTCGGCGTTTTCGGGGAACACCACCTGGTAGCCGGCCTTTTCCAGCAGGGCGCGGGTCTTGTCCAGCAGCGAGCTCTGTTCGCGGTCGGCGTACGCCGGGCCCATGACGCGCGACACGCAGGCGGCCAGGTACACCACGCGCGGGCGGGCGTCGTTGCTGGCCGCGCTGAACTGCAGCGGGCGCAGCGGTTGTGGCATGGCCGCGGTCCACTGCGGCAGGCGGCCGTTGCTGGCTTTGCTCATGGATGCGCTCAGGCGGGCCAGGCGGGGCGCGCCGAGCAGCTTGCGTGCAGTGTTGGCGGCGGTCAGGGTCAGGCGCGCGCCGCCCAGTGCTGTGTTGAAATGCTCGGCGAGCCAGTCGGCTGTTTTTGGGTGACCGGCAGCCTGGCTGCGTAGCTTCTTGACCAGTTCGCCGGTGTTGATTCCGACCGGGCAGCGTTGCGCGCACAGCCCGGTGGCGGCACAGGTGTCGATGCCTTGGTACTGGAAGGTCTTCATCAGGTCGCCGGTGTCGATACCGGCGCGTTGCCTGGCCTGGATGTCGCGCCACATGACGATGCGCTGGCGCGGGCTGAGGGTCAGCCCCTTGGACGGGCAGACCGGCTCGCAGAAACCGCATTCGATGCACTTGTCGACGATCTCGTCGGCAGCGGGCAGCGGCTTGAGGTTTTTCAGGTGTATATCCGGGTCTTCGCTCAGCACCACGTCGGGGTTGAAGATGCCATTGGGGTCGAGCAGGCGCTTGAGCTTCCACATCAGCTGGTAGGCATCCTGGCCCCATTCCAGCTCCACGAACGGCGCCATGTTGCGCCCGGTGCCGTGCTCGGCTTTCAGCGAACCGCCGAATTCCACCGCCACCAGTTGCGCCACGTCATCCATGAATGCCTGGTAGCGGGCCACTTCTGCGGCGCTGTTGAAGCCTTGGGTGAAGACGAAGTGCAGGTTGCCTTCCAGGGCATGGCCGAAAATGATCGCTTCGTCGTAGCGGTGCTTGTCGAACAGCTGAATCAGCCGGTTGACCCCTTCGGCCAGTTGCTCGACGGGGAAGGTCACGTCTTCGATGATGACCGTGGTGCCGGTCTGGCGCACGGCGCCGACGGCGGGGAAGGTGTCCTTGCGGATTTTCCACAGCTGGTTGTACACCGCCGGGTCTTCGCTGAAGTCGACCTGTTGTTCCAGCGGGAAATCGGCGATGGAGACCATTATCTGTTGCAACTGTTCGTGCAGCAGGCTCTGGCTGGCGGCGCGTGATTCGATCAGCAGGGCGCAGGCGTTGTCCGACAGGCCTTTGACCCACAGCGGCATGCCCGGCATGTTCTGCACCGAGCGCAGGCTGCGGCGGTCGAGCAGCTCCACGGCGGACACCGGCTGGCGCTTGAGCAGGGGCACGGCGCGACAGCAGCTTTCGACGCTGGGGAACACCAGCAAGGCGCTGGCCTTGTGCGGGTGGTCGGGCACGGTGTCGTAGGTGACGGCGCTGATAAAGCCCAGCGTGCCTTCGGAACCGACCAGCAGATGTTGCAGGATATCCAGCGGCTGGTCGTAGTCCACCAGCGCGTTCAGTGACAGACCGGTGGTGTTCTTCAGTCGGTACTTGTGCCGGATGCGCTCGGCCAGTGCGGTGTTGGCACGGGTTTCACGGCCCAGGCGGGCCAGTGATTCCAGCAAGTCAGCGTGGCTGCTTGCAAAGGCTTCTACGCTGGCCGGGTCTTCGCTGTCCAGGCGGGTGCCGTCGGCCAGCACCAGGCGCAGGCCGGCCAGGGTGTGGTAGGTGTTCTGCGCGGTACCGCAGCACATGCCGCTGGCGTTGTTGGCGACGATGCCGCCGATTTTGCAGGCGTTGATCGAGGCCGGGTCGGGGCCGATCTTGCGCCCGAAAGGGGCCAGCCAAGCGTTGGCCTGGGCACCGATCACGCCCGGCTGCAGGCGAATCTGCTCGCCCTGGCCACGAATCTCGCGACCGTTCCAGTTGTCGCCGAGCACAATCAGCACCGAATCGCTGATGGCCTGGCCAGACAGGCTGGTGCCGGCGGCGCGGAAGGTAACCGGCACCCGCTCGCGCTGAGCCAGCTTGATCAGGCCGACCACTTCGTCCTCGGACTCGACGCGTACCACCAGCTTGGGGATCAGCCGGTAGAAGCTGGCGTCGGTGCCGAAGGCCAAGGTAGAGGTGGGGTCGTCGAACCGGCGTTCGGCGGGGATCAGGCGCTCGGCATCACGCAGAAACGCGGCGGGCAGGCTCATGCAGTCTCCTCGCGGGGCCACGGCGTCTGGCGCGCGGTGTGCCCCGGTCATTCAGGCAGTGGTGGGTGCAGGCGTCAGGCGCCCAGTTCGCGTACCAGCGAGTCGCGGGTGATTTCGCTGATCGACTTGGCACCGGTCAGCACCATGGCTACGCGCATTTCCTTCTCGAACAGCTCCAGCAGGTTTTTCACCCCGGCCTGGCCGTGCACGGCCAATGCCCAGAGGAACGCGCGGCCGATCAGTACGGTGTCGGCGCCCATGGCGATCATGCGCACTACGTCGAGACCGCTGCGGATGCCCGAGTCGGCAAGAATCTTGATGTCACCTTTGACTGCGTCAGCGATGGCGGGCAGGGCGCGGGCGCTGGACAGCACGCCGTCGAGCTGGCGGCCGCCGTGGTTGGAGACGACGATGCCGTCGGCACCGAAGCGGACCGCATCGCGGGCATCATCGGCATCGAGAATGCCCTTGATGATCATCGGGCCATCCCAGAACTCGCGGATCCACTCCAGGTCTTTCCAGGAAATGGAAGGGTCGAAGTTGTTGGCCAGCCAGCCAATGTAGTCGGCAAGGCCCGTGGGGTTGCCACGGTAGGTGGAGATGTTGCCCAGGTCGTGTGGGCGCCCCATCACCCCGACATCCCACGCCCATTCGGGGTGGGTCATGGCTTGCAGAACGCGGCGCAGCGGGCCGTTCTTGCCGCTCATGCCTGAGTGAGCGTCACGGTAGCGGGCGCCGGGGGTCGGCATGTCGACGGTGAATACCAGGGTTTTAACCCCGGCTGCCTTGGCGCGCTCCAGCGCGTTGCGCATGAAGCCGCGGTCCTTGAGTACATACAGCTGGAACCACATCGGCCGGTTGATGGCAGGCGCCACCTCTTCGATCGGGCACACCGACACCGTGGACATGGTGAACGGGATGCCATGGGCTGCCGCTGCGCGCGCGGCCTGCACTTCGCCACGGCGGGCGTACATGCCGGTAAGGCCGACCGGGGCAAGGGCCACCGGCATGCTCAGGGTTTCGTCGAACAGCCTGGTTTCCAGGCTGAGTTCGGACATGTTCTTCAGCACGCGCTGGCGCAGGGCGATGCTGGCCAGGTCCGACACGTTGTGGCGCAGGGTGTGCTCGGCGTAGGCGCCGCCGTCGGCATAGTGGAACAGGAAGGGAGGCAGCTTGCGTTGGGCCGCGGCGCGATAGTCGGTAGAGGCAGAAATAATCATGGATTCTCGCAGCGTTGCTTGTGGGGAGTGCCGGGCGCAGCTGGCGCCCGGCCCCTTTCACTTTAGTGATGAACCAGCATGCCGGTCAGCCAGTAGGCCTGGACCAGGGTGATCAGGCCGACGATGGTGGCGAAGAACAGGCTGTGCTTGACGGTGAAGCGGAACAGATCGGATTCCTTGCCGACCAGGCCGGTAGCGGCGCAAGCCACGGCGATCGACTGCGGCGAAATCATCTTGCCGGTTACGCCGCCGCTGGTGTTGGCGGCCACCAGCAGGGTGTCGTTGACCCCGATCTGGTGCGCGGTGGTGGCCTGCAGCGAGCTGAACAGGGCGTTGGACGAAGTGTCCGAGCCCGTCAGGAACACGCCCAGCCAGCCGAGGAACGGCGAGAAGAACGGGAAGGCAGCGCCAGTGCCGGCCAGCACCAGAGCCATGGTCGAGGACATGCCCGAGTAGTTGGTGACGAAGGCAAAGGCCAGCACCATGCCGATCGACAGGATTGGCCAGCGCAGTTCCCAGAAGGTCTCCTTGAAAGTGGTCAGACCAGTTTTGAAGTTGATCTTCAGCACGGCCATGGAGATCAGCGCCGACAGGAAGATCGCGGTGCCGGTGGCAGAGATCGGGTCGAGCTTGAACACCGCCGGCATGGCGGTCGGCGCGGCGACGATCGGCGCGGTCTTGATCACCAGCTGGTCGAGGTGCGGGATGGCGAAATTGAACACGAAGTTGTACATCGCGCCGCCTGGGGCGAAGGCTGCCTTGAACGGCTTCAGGGTCCAGATGGTGACCAGCACGGTAAGGATCAGGAACGGCGACCAGGCCTTGAAAATTTCGCCAAAGCTGTAGGGCGTCGGCTGGCTGCCGGTCGGCTGCACCACGGCGGCGCCAACGCTGCCTTTGGCTTCGCTGAACGAGCGCTTGGGCTGCCAGACTTTCAGGAACAGGGTCAGGCAGATCAGGCTGGCCAGCGCCGAGGTGATGTCCGGCAGCTCGGGGCCGATGAAGTTCGAGGTGAAGTACTGGGTCACGGCGAAGCTCAGGCCGGCGACCAGGGCGGCAGGCCAGGTTTCCTTCACGCCGCGCAGCCCGTCCATCATGAACACCAGCCAGAACGGTACGAACAACGACAGCAGCGGCAGCTGGCGGCCGGTCATGGCGCCGATGTGGAAGGCGTCGATACCGGTGACCTGGCCGGCCACGATGATCGGGATGCCCAGGGCGCCGAAGGCCACCGGTGCGGTGTTGGCGATCAGGCACAGGCCGGCGGCGTACAGTGGGTTGAAGCCCAGGCCTACCAGCAGCGCTGCGGTAATTGCCACCGGTGCACCAAAGCCCGCCGCGCCTTCCAGGAAGGCACCGAAGCAGAAGCCGATCAGCAGCACTTGCAGGCGCTGGTCGTCGGTGATCGACAGCACCGAGCTGCGGATCACTTCGAACTGGCCGCTCTTGACCGTGAGTTTGTACAGGAACACCGCGGCAACGATGATCCAGGCAATGGGCCAGAGGCCGTAGAGGAAGCCATAACCCGCGGCGGCGAAAGCCATGTCGACAGGCATCTGGAAGGCGAAGATCGCCACCAGGATCGACAGCGCGAGGGTGATGCTGCCCGCCACGTGGCCCTTGAGGCGGAACACGGCGAGGGCAAGGAAGAAGAACACAATGGGAATGACCGCCGCCAGTGCGGACAAGCCAAGACTACCAAGCGGGCTATAGAGTTGTTGCCAGGTTTGCATATGGGGTGGCCCCTAATTGTTGTTGGTCAGCACTGGCATTGGATAATTGGTAAGACCAATTTACAATGACTGGACGCTAGGTTAAAAGCGCTGTCGTGGGTGTGTCAATTTGTCCTGTGCAAAACTTTGGTCGGGTACCGATGAACGGGCGCCTGGTGCGCTGGGAAAATCGTGGCTTGATGGGTGTTTGCGCGGCCTGGATCGGCGAGAATAGGCGCCCCCTGAAATCTGCCGGGGTTTGTGGAGAGCATGTGATGGTTTTTGATCAGGTCCGCCAACGGCGCCTGTCCGACGATATTGTCGATCGGTTGGAAGGGATGATTCTGGAAGGCACGCTGACCTCGGGGCAGCGGCTGCCGGCCGAGCGCGTCCTCGCCGAGCAGTTCGGCGTGTCTCGCCCGTCACTGCGTGAGGCGATCCAGAAGCTGGTGGCCAAGGGGCTGCTGGTCAGCCGCCAGGGAGGGGGCAATTTTGTAGCCGAATCCCTGGGCTCCACGTTCAGCGACCCGTTGCTGCAATTGCTTGAGCACAGTGCAGAGGCGCAGCGCGATCTGCTCGAATTCCGCCATACCCTGGAAGCGTCCTGTGCGTATTACGCAGCCCAGCGCGCCACCGAGCCAGACCGGGCGCGGCTGAAGGCAGCCTTCGATGTGCTTCAGGACTGCTATTCCAGGGTCGACGAAGTGACCCGGGCAGAAGAGGGCGCGGCGGATGCGCGCTTCCACCTGGCGATTGCCGAGGCCAGCCATAACGCGGTGTTGCTACACACCATCCGTGGCTTGTTCGACCTGCTCAAGCGCAACGTGGTGACCAACATCGGTGGCATGTACCAGCAGCGCACCGAAACCCGGGACATGCTGATCAGTCAGCATCGGGAGCTTTACCTGGCGATTGTCGAGGGCAGGGCGGAGGATGCGCGAGAAATATCCAGCCGGCACATTCTGTATGTGCAGGAAGTGCTGGCAGAGGCGCAGCAAGAGGCGCAGCGGGTGGCGCGGGCAGAGCGGCGCAGCGGTCGCTGACCTTCGCTGGTCTCATCGCCGGCAAGCCAGCTCCCACAGGTGTTGCATTGGCTGTGAGCCGTGTGCAGTACCTGTGGAAGCTGGCTTGCCGGCGATGAGGCCAGAACAGGCTAACCGAAAGATCTGGTCTCCCACAGGTGTTGCATTGGCTGTGAGCCCTATGCAGTACCTGTGGGAGCTGGCTTGCCGGCGATGAGGCCAGAACAGGCTAACCGAAAGATCTAGTCTTCCTTGCCCTTGTTGCGCACAGCCCGCTGCAGCTCGCGGTTGGAATCGCGTTCGCGCACCGTGTCGCGCTTGTCGAATTCCTTCTTGCCCTTGCCCAGTGCGATTTCACACTTGATCAGGTGCTTGCTCCAGTACAGCGACATGGCGACGCAGGTGTAACCCTTTTGCGCCACCGCCGCTTCCAGGCGCTCGAGCTCGCGCTTGTTCAGCAGCAGCTTGCGCGTGCGCATCGGGTCGGCGATGACATGCGTGCTGGCCGTGGTCAGCGGGGTGATGTGGCTGCCGAACAGCCAGGCTTCGCCGTCCTTGAGCAGCACGTAGCTGTCAACGAGGTGCGCCTTGCCGGCCCGCAGGCTTTTTACTTCCCAGCCGGACAGGACCAGCCCGGCCTCGAACTTGTGTTCGATGAAGTAATCGTGTCGCGCTTTCTTGTTCTGCGCGATGGTCCCGGTCGGATGTTTTTTTTGCTTAGCCATAGGGGCGGCATTATAGGCAAGTCCGCGCGTCGTCCGCTATGGGATTTCGGTGTGCTTGAGCCACTGCAATGAATACCGGACAATACAGCCCCTGTCTTGTCGACAGAACCTGTTTTCGGCACGCTGCGAAGCGCCGCCACCCAGCCTTGGAAGTGATGCCTGGATGACTACCCATATTCAACGCTCCGCCCTGCTGCCATACCCTGCCCAGGCGCTCTACGATCTGGTCAACGATGTGGCCAGCTACCCAGAGTTCCTGCCGTGGTGCTCGGCTTCGACGGTGCTCGAGTGCAGCGACACGCACATGCGTGCCAAGCTCGAAGTGGCCAAGGGTGGCATGAGCCAGCACTTCGTCACGCGTAACGTGCTGGTGCCTGGGCAGTCCATCGAGATGAACCTGGAAGAGGGGCCGTTCACCCAGTTGCATGGCCTGTGGGTGTTCAAGCCGTTGGGTGAAAAAGCCTGCAAGATCAGCCTGGACCTGTCGTTCGATTATGCCGGGTCAATCGTGCGCGCTACCTTGGGGCCTCTTTTCAACCAGGCCGCCAACACCCTGGTGGACGCCTTCTGCCAGCGCGCCAAGCAACTGAATGCCTGACGCATAGAGCGGCAACAAAAAGCCCGGATCATGTCCGGGCTTTTTTGCATCTGCTGTCCCGGTTACCGGGTTTCCAGCGGTGCCGGGGTCGGCACTGGCGTAGTTTCGATGGTGTCGATTTCGCGCTGGATGGACTCTTCTACCGAGCCTGGCTTGGCCGGTTTTTCTTCAGGCTGCGTAGCAGGTTGTGCTGGCTGCTCGGTCTGGCTGGCCGGGCTTACCGTGGTGTCGCTGCTGCCACCGAGGATTTCCTGGTCGCGGCTGACGCCCGGCATGAAGTCACCCGACAGGCTGACCAGCTGGTCGCTTTCATTGAAGAAAATGCTCATGCGTTCTTGCTGACGTTTACCGCCACCAGGCTGCAAGCTGTACAGGTAGTCCCACCGATTGGTGTTGAACGTATCCTGAATGAGCGGGTTGCCCATGATAAACCTTACTTGCCGTCGGGTCATTCCGGGGCGTAATTGGTCTATCATGTCCTGCGTGACGACATTGCCCTGCTGGATGTCGATTTTGTAAACCCCGGGAAACGAGCAACCGGCGAGTGCGAGCAGTCCCACTAGGGTGAGGCTGGTTAGCAAGAGCTTGGTGTTTTGCATCGGTGGGCGACTTCCACTATCTTGGCTGGACAACGTAAACCCCGATCATACCCGTATTAAGAGAAGCTGCGAAGCAGCATCGGCGAGAAAGCTGACCATGGTTGAAAATAGCGAATTACGCAAAGCCGGTCTCAAGGTGACCCTGCCTCGAGTGAAGATCCTTCAGATGCTCGATTCCACCGAGCAGCGTCACATGAGTGCCGAGGACGTCTACAAAGCGCTGATGGAAGCAGGTGAAGACGTCGGCCTGGCCACTGTCTATCGCGTGCTGACCCAGTTCGAAGCGGCGGGGCTGGTTGTTCGCCACAACTTCGACGGCGGCCATGCAGTGTTCGAGCTGGCCGATGGCGGTCACCACGACCATATGGTTGACGTGGATACCAGCGAAGTTATCGAATTCATGGATGCCGCGATTGAAAAGCGTCAGCGTGAGATTGTGGAAGAGCACGGTTTCGAGCTGGTGGACCACAATCTGGTCCTGTACGTGCGTAAGAAAAAGTAACGTTTTTTATCGTTATAAATAACAAAGGCGACCCTCGGGTCGCCTTTGTGCTTTCTGCTTTGGGCAGATGAATTTGGTGGCCTGCACTGGCCCTATCGCCGGCAAGCCAGCTCCTACCTCGATCGCATTGGGCTCAGGCCAGGCGCTGTCCCTGTGGGGGCTGGCTTGCCGGCGATTGGGCCAGTGCAGGAAGGATCAGGCCTTGCCGGAAACCACCATCTTGCGCGCATGCGCCAGGGATTCCTTGGTCAGGTCGATGCCGCCCAGCATTCGCGCCACCTCTTCGACCCGCTCCCGCTTGCCCAGGCTGGCGACGGCGGTGTGTGTGGTGTCGCTGTTGCGCACCTTGTGCACGAACAGGTGCTGGTGTCCTTGCGCTGCCACCTGCGGCAGGTGGGTTACGGTCAGCACCTGGCCACGCTCGCCCAGGCGGCGGAGCAGCTGGCCGACGATTTCAGCGGTAGGCCCACCGATGCCTACGTCGACTTCGTCGAATACCAGGGTCGGAATGCGCGAGGTTTGCGCGGTAATGACCTGGATGGCCAGGCTGATGCGTGAAAGCTCGCCACCCGATGCCACCTTGGCCAGGCCCTTGAGCGGTTGGCCGGGGTTGGCGCTGACCAGCAGCTCGATCTGCTCCAGCCCGTGGGGCGACAAGTCTGCCGCGTCGTTGGCGGTAAGCTCGATGCGGAAGCGCCCGCCGGGCATGCCAAGGCGCTGGATTTCCTGTTCTACCGCCCCTGACAGCTGCTGCGCAGCCTGCTGGCGCAGGCCACTGAGTTCGCGCGCTTTCTCTTTATAGTGCTGGGCAAATGCGGTCAGTTCTTCGCCTAGCCGCTCGATCGATTCGTCACTGGCGTTCAGGCCTTCCAGTTCTTCCATCAGCTGCTGTTGCAGGTGGGGCAGTTCGGTCGGGTGAACGCGGTGTTTACGCGCCAGGGTGTAGATGGTGTCGAGGCGCTCTTCCAGCGCCTGCAGGCGCATGGGGTCGGCATCGAAGTTGTCGAGGAAGCGATTGAGCTCGCCAACGGCTTCCTCTACCTGGATCTGGGCACTGGCGATCAGGTTGGCCGCCTCACCGAGTGCTTTCGGCGAGTGGGTCGCTGCACCCAGGCGGTTGAGGCTTGAGGTGAGGGCGCTGAGCACATTGCCCGAATCGCTCTCGCTGCACTGGTCGATCACCTGGCGGCAGATGCCAAACAGGGCTTCGGCGCTGGTCAGGTTCTTGTGTTCCTGCTCCAGTTGCTCCAGTTCGTGCTCGCCCAGGCCGAGGTTGTCCAGCTCCTCCAGCTGGTAGCTGAGCAGCTGATGACGCGCGCGCTGCTCGTCGCCGGAATTGGACAGGCGCTCGAGCTCCAGGCGGGTCTGGTTCCAGCGCTTGGCGGCCAGTTGCACCTGACGCGACAGGTCGACGGCGCCGGCATACTCGTCGAGCAGGCGACGGTGGGTGTCGGCCTTGAGCAGCGACTGGTGCTCGTGCTGGCTGTGGATATCGATCAGCAGCTCCCCCAGCGCCTTGAGGTCGCCGAGTGGGCAGGGCGTGCCATTGATGTAGCCACGGCTGCGGCCTTCGGCAGTGATCACCCGGCGCAGGATGCACAGGCCTTCGTTGGCCAGGTCGCGCTCGGCCAGCCAGGTATGGGCCTCGGGGATGTCCACCAGGTCGAAGGTGGCGAGGATGTCGGCCTTGTCGGTGCCTGGGCGCACCACGCCGCTGTCGGCCCGGTCGCCCAGGGCCAGACCTAGGGCGTCGAGCATGATCGATTTGCCGGCACCGGTCTCGCCCGTGATGACGGACATGCCGCGGGCAATTTCGAGGTCGAGGTGCTCGACGATGGCATAGTTGTGAATGGACAGGTGCACCAGCATGAGGGGCGGCTCCCGAGAGTCTTGTCTGGTTATTTATACAGTACTTTTTTCAGGCCTGCCAATGCCCCTTGGCAGATTCTGTTGCGGCCGGGAAATCCATCGTGCCCCTTGAAGCTGGTTTTTCCGGCCCCATATAGCCGACATCACAGGCGAGCCTGGCTCGCAGTCCACAAAATTGCGCAGGAGAGACCCCATGGCTGATGAACAGCTGAACGAGAACAACCTTAACGTCGAAGAAGCCGCTGCAGGCAACGCTGCCGAGGCCCGTGTTCTGGAGCTCGAGGAGCAGCTGGCAACAGCCAAGGACCAAGCGCTGCGCGCCGTCGCCGACGTGCAGAATGCCCGCCGTCGGGCCGAGCAGGACGTGGAGAAAGCCCACAAGTTCGCCCTGGAGAAATTCTCCAGCGACCTGCTGCCGGTGATCGACAGCCTGGAACTGGCCCTGGCCCACTCCAGTGCCGACGATGAGCACGTCAAGCAGATCCGCGAAGGCGTCGAGCTGACCCTGAAGATGTTCCAGGACACCCTGAAGCGCTACAACCTCGAAGCTGTCGACCCGCACGGCCAGCCGTTCAACCCTGAGCACCACCAGGCGATGGCCATGCAGGAGAATGCTGAAGTAGAGCCCAACAGCGTGCTGAACGTGTTCCAGAAGGGTTACCTGCTGAACGGCCGCCTGCTGCGCCCCGCCATGGTGGTGGTCAGCAAGGCGCCGAGCGCGGCGCAACCCTCGATCAATGAAAAGGCTTGAAATCCGTCGGGGCAACCCCATCTAGGTGTCAAGCCTTCAAGTATTACCGCAGTTGGCCAAAGTAGTCGCTGCTAACAAATTCAAGTTTCGGGAGAGTTAACATGGGCAAAATCATCGGTATCGACCTGGGGACCACCAACTCGTGCGTCTCCATTCTGGAAAACGGTAACGTCAAGGTCATCGAAAACGCCGAAGGTGCGCGCACTACCCCTTCGATCGTGGCCTACGCCAACGATGGCGAAATCCTGGTAGGTCAGTCGGCCAAGCGCCAGGCTGTTACCAATCCGCACAACACCCTGTTCGCGGTAAAGCGCCTGATTGGCCGCCGCTTCGAAGAGCAGGTGGTGCAGAAAGACATCCAGCTGGTTCCGTACAAAATCGCCAAGGCCGACAACGGTGACGCCTGGGTCGAAGTGAACGGCCAGAAAATGGCGCCGCCGCAAATCAGCGCCGAAGTGCTGAAAAAGATGAAGAAAACCGCCGAAGACTACCTCGGCGAGCCAGTGACCGAAGCGGTCATCACCGTGCCGGCCTACTTCAATGACAGCCAGCGCCAGGCGACCAAGGACGCCGGCCGCATTGCAGGTCTGGACGTAAAACGCATCATCAACGAACCGACCGCTGCTGCGCTGGCCTACGGCATGGACAAGGCCAAGGGCGACCACACTGTCATCGTTTATGACCTGGGTGGCGGTACCTTCGACGTTTCGGTCATCGAAATCGCCGAAGTCGACGGTGAGCACCAGTTTGAAGTACTGGCCACCAACGGCGACACCTTCCTGGGTGGCGAAGACTTCGACATGCTGCTGATCGACTACCTGGTCGAAGAGTTCAAGAAAGAGTCGGGCATGAACCTGAAAGGCGATCCGCTGGCCATGCAGCGCCTGAAGGAAGCTGCCGAGAAGGCCAAGATCGAGCTGTCGTCCGCTCAGTCGACCGACGTGAACCTGCCGTACATCACTGCAGACGCTACCGGTCCTAAGCACCTGAACGTGAAAATCTCCCGCGCCAAGCTGGAGTCGCTGGTTGAAGAGCTGGTGCAGCGCACCATCGAGCCTTGCCGCATCGCCCTGAAAGATGCCGGCATCGATGCCAGCAAGATCGACGACGTGATCCTGGTCGGTGGCCAGACCCGTATGCCGCTGGTGCAGAAAACCGTTGCCGACTTCTTCGGTAAAGAAGCCCGCAAGGACGTCAACCCGGACGAAGCTGTGGCCATGGGTGCTGCCATCCAGGGTGCTGTTCTGGCCGGTGACGTGAAAGACGTGCTGCTGCTGGACGTCAGCCCGCTGACCCTGGGTATCGAAACCATGGGTGGCGTGATGACCCCGCTGATCGAGAAGAACACCACCATCCCGACCAAGAAGTCGCAGGTGTTCTCGACTGCCGACGACAACCAGGGCGCCGTGACCATTCACGTGCTGCAGGGCGAGCGCAAGCAAGCCGCCAGCAACAAGTCGCTGGGCAAGTTCGACCTGGCTGACATCCCGCCAGCACCGCGGGGTGTTCCGCAGATCGAAGTGACCTTCGACATTGACGCCAACGGCATCCTGCACGTCGGCGCCAAAGACAAGGCCACCGGCAAGACCCAGTCGATCGTGATCAAGGCCAACTCCGGCCTGTCCGACGAAGAAATCGAGAAAATGGTGCGTGACGCCGAGGCCAATGCCGAGGAAGACCGCAAGTTCGAAGAACTGGCCGCTGCCCGTAACCAGGGTGATGCACTGGTTCACTCGACCCGCAAGATGGTCGCTGACGCAGGTGACAAGGTCACCGCTGAAGAGAAAACCGCCATCGAGGCCGCTGTGGTTGCCCTGGAAGCCGCTGTCAAAGGCGACGACAAGGCTGCGATCGACGCCAAGGTCGAAGAGCTGTCCAAGGTCTCTGCCCCGGTTGCCCAGAAGATGTACGCCGAGCAGTCGGCCGAACAGCCTCAGGGCGGCGCGCAGCAGGCCGAGCCGGAAGCCAAGCACGATGACGTGGTTGACGCCGAGTTCGAAGAAGTAAAAGGCGACGACAAGAAGTAATCGTTGCATGTTGTCGGCCAGCTCACCGCCGTTTGGCGGTGAGCTGGTAGGATGTCGCCGCGCGGGGGCTTGCTCCCGCGTTGGCGTATCTGGAATTCGAGAATTTTTACAGCATTTGTCGACGCCCCAGGCGGGCAGGCGGCAGGTGCTGATGGCGCGGCGCAGATGCCAGACGCCCAACAAGGTGCAAATGACCTATGTCCAAGCGTGATTATTATGAGGTTCTGGGTGTCGAGCGCGGCGCCAGCGAATCTGACCTCAAGAAGGCCTACCGCCGTCTGGCGATGAAGTATCACCCAGACCGCAACCCGGGCGACAAAGAGTCGGAAGACATGTTCAAGGAGGCCAACGAGGCCTACGAAGTGCTGTCTGATGCCAGCAAGCGCGCGGCCTTCGACCAGTACGGTCATGCCGGCGTCGACCCAAGCATGGGGGCTGGCGGTGCCGGCTTCGGTGGCGCCAACTTCTCCGACATCTTCGGCGATGTGTTCAGTGACTTCTTCGGTGGTGGTGGGGGGCGCGGTGGCGGCCGCGGCGGTGCCCAGCGCGGCAGCGACCTGCGCTACACGCTGGAGCTGAACCTGGAAGAAGCGGTGCGTGGCACCACGGTCAGCATTCGCGTGCCTACGCTGGTCAACTGCCAGCCTTGCGACGGTTCCGGTGCCAAGAAGGGTTCGACCCCGTCGACCTGCCCGACCTGCGGCGGCATCGGCCAGGTGCGCATGCAGCAGGGCTTCTTCTCGGTGCAGCAGACCTGCCCGCGCTGCCATGGCCAAGGCAAGATCATTACCGATCCGTGTGGCTCGTGCCACGGCGAAGGCCGCGTCGAGGAATACAAGACGCTGTCGGTCAAGGTGCCGGCAGGTGTCGATACCGGTGACCGCATTCGCCTGTCGGGTGAGGGCGAGGCGGGTACCCATGGTGGCCCGACTGGCGACCTGTATGTAGTGATCAGCGTGCGTGAGCACGAGATCTTCCAGCGCGACGGCAAGCACCTGTACTGCGAAGTGCCGATCAGCTACACCGATGCTGCCCTGGGTGGCGAGCTGGAAGTGCCGACCCTCGACGGTCGCGTGAAGCTGAAGATTCCGGAAGGCACCCAGACCGGCAAGCAGTTCCGCCTGCGTGGCAAGGGTGTGGCGCCAGTGCGTGGTGGTGGTGCCGGTGACCTGCTGTGCCGTGTCGCGGTGGAAACCCCGGTCAACCTCAGCCGCCGCCAGCGTGAATTGCTCGAAGAGCTGCGTGACTCGCTGGAAGGGGACAGCTCCCACTCGCCCAAGGCCAGTGGCTGGTTCGATGGCGTGAAGCGCTTCTTCGGCGACCTCTGACAAGGAAATGGCTATGCGACGTATTGCAGTAATGGGTGCGGCAGGGCGAATGGGCAAGACCCTGATCGAAGCCGTGCAGCAACACCCGGGTGCAGGGCTGACGGCGGCGATCGATCGCCCGGACAGCTCGCTGGTCGGTGCGGACGCCGGTGAGCTGGCGGCCCTGGGCCGTATCGGCGTGCTGCTGTCCGACGACGTGGCCAAGGTGGCTGACGAGTTCGACGTGCTGATCGATTTCACGCACCCTTCGGTGACCCTGAAGAACCTGGCGTTCTGCCGTAAGCACGGCAAGGCGATGATCATCGGCACCACCGGTTTCAGCGTCGAGGAAAAGCAGTTGCTGGCCGAGGCGGGCAAGGACATTCCCATCGTCTTTGCCGCCAACTTCAGCGTTGGGGTGAACCTTAGCCTCAAGTTGCTGGACATGGCGGCGCGGGTGCTGGGGGATGATGTCGACATCGAAATCATCGAGGCGCACCACCGGCACAAGGTCGATGCGCCGTCGGGTACTGCGCTGCGCATGGGTGAAGTGGTTGCCAATGCGCTGGGCCGTGACCTGCAGGAAGTGGCGGTTTACGGCCGTGAAGGCCAGACCGGTGCGCGTGACCGCAAGACCATCGGCTTCGCTACCGTGCGTGCCGGTGATGTGGTCGGTGACCATACCGTGCTGTTCGCCGCCGAAGGCGAGCGCCTGGAAATCACCCACAAGGCTTCCAGCCGCATGACCTTCGCCAAGGGCGCGGTGCGTGCGGCGCTGTGGCTGGATGGGCGCGATGCTGGCCTGTACGATATGCAGGATGTGCTCGAACTGCGTTAAGCCGTTGGAGCGCTGTTGGTTTCTTCGCGGGCTTGCCCGCTCCCGCAGGATTTGTACCGGGCGCAGACTTTGTGCGGTCCCTGTGGGGGCGGGTTTACCCGCGAAGAAGCCACCGCCGGTGTCAGTCTGTCGCATTCATGTGTTTTAGAGACACATATACGGTAGACCGAAAACGCACTTTTCTGTAAGCTACAGCTTTAGTGTGTCCACTAAAAGCGCGCAGCGAATTGAATTCAGCACATGAAAGCGGGGTGACGTGTCCATACGTCACTCCGCTTTTTTGCAACCTGCGATCGCCCTTTCATGCTTGATTTACGGGAGGTCTTCTTGACAAAGCCAGCCATACTCGCCCTTGCCGACGGCAGTATTTTTCGCGGTGAAGCCATTGGTGCCGACGGTCAGACCGTTGGTGAGGTGGTATTCAACACCGCTATGACCGGCTACCAGGAAATCCTTACAGACCCTTCCTATGCGCAGCAAATCGTTACCCTGACCTACCCGCACATTGGCAACACCGGCACCACGCCGGAAGACGCCGAGTCGAACCGTGTCTGGTCCGCTGGCCTGGTCATCCGTGACCTGCCGCTGCTGGCCAGCAACTGGCGTAACACCCAGTCGCTGCCTGAGTACCTCAAGGCCAACAATGTGGTTGCCATTGCCGGCATCGACACCCGTCGCCTGACCCGAATCCTGCGCGAAAAGGGCGCCCAGAACGGTTGCATCCTCGCCGGTGACAACATCAGCGAAGAGGCCGCCATTGCTGCCGCCCGCGGCTTCCCAGGCCTCAAAGGCATGGACCTGGCCAAGGTCGTCTCCACCACCGAGCGTTACGAGTGGCGCTCCAGCGTGTGGGAGCTGAAGACCGACAGCCACCCGACCATCGACGCCGCCGACCTGCCGTACCACGTGGTTGCCTTCGACTACGGCGTCAAGCTGAACATCCTGCGCATGCTGGTCGCCCGTGGCTGCCGCGTGACCGTGGTGCCGGCCCAGACCCCGGCCAGCGAAGTACTGGCACTCAACCCGGACGGCGTGTTCCTGTCCAACGGCCCGGGTGACCCGGAGCCGTGCGACTACGCCATCCAGGCGATCAAGGAAATCCTCGAGACCGAGATCCCGGTATTCGGCATCTGCCTCGGCCACCAGTTGCTGGCCCTGGCTTCCGGTGCCAAGACCGTGAAAATGGGCCACGGCCACCACGGTGCCAACCACCCGGTCCAGGACCTGGACACCGGCGTGGTCATGATCACCAGTCAGAACCACGGCTTTGCCGTTGACGAGGCGACCCTGCCGGCTAACGTCCGCGCCATCCACAAGTCGCTGTTCGACGGCACCCTGCAGGGTCTCGAGCGCACCGACAAGAGCGCGTTCAGCTTCCAGGGTCACCCTGAGGCGAGCCCAGGCCCGACCGACGTCGCGCCACTGTTCGATCGTTTCACCGATGCCATGGCCAAGCGCCGCTGAGCATCCTGCTTCAAGGCCCCGGGCCGGCACCTGCCGCGCCCGGACGCGCCTGACCCAGATTGTTCAAAGCGGCTTGCCGACTGACCCCGGATTTGAGTGACCACCATGCCAAAACGTACAGACATCAAAAGCATCCTGATTCTCGGTGCCGGCCCGATCGTGATCGGCCAGGCCTGCGAATTCGACTACTCCGGCGCCCAGGCCTGTAAAGCCCTGCGCGAGGAAGGTTTCCGCGTCATCCTGGTGAACTCCAACCCAGCCACCATCATGACCGACCCGGCCATGGCCGACGCCACCTACATCGAGCCGATCAAATGGCAGACTGTGGCCAAGATCATCGAGAAAGAGCGCCCGGACGCCGTTTTGCCGACCATGGGTGGCCAGACCGCACTTAACTGCGCCCTGGACCTGGAGCGCCACGGCGTTCTGGAAAAGTTCGGCGTAGAAATGATCGGCGCCAACGCTGACACCATCGACAAGGCTGAAGATCGTTCGCGCTTCGACAAGGCGATGAAGGCCATCGGCCTGGAGTGCCCGCGCTCCGGTATCGCCCACAGCATGGAAGAGGCCAATGCGGTCCTCGAAAAGCTCGGCTTCCCGTGCATCATCCGCCCGTCGTTCACCATGGGTGGCACCGGCGGTGGTATTGCCTACAACCGTGAAGAGTTCGAAGAAATCTGCACCCGTGGTCTGGACCTGTCGCCGACCAAAGAGCTGCTGATCGACGAATCGCTGATCGGCTGGAAAGAATACGAGATGGAAGTGGTCCGCGACAAAAAGGACAACTGCATCATCGTCTGCTCGATCGAGAACTTCGACCCGATGGGTGTGCACACCGGTGACTCGATCACCGTTGCCCCGGCACAGACCCTGACCGACAAGGAATACCAGATCATGCGCAACGCCTCGCTGGCGGTGCTGCGTGAAATCGGTGTCGAAACCGGCGGTTCCAACGTGCAGTTCGGTATCTGCCCAGACACCGGCCGGATGGTCGTCATCGAGATGAACCCGCGCGTATCGCGTTCGTCCGCCCTGGCGTCCAAGGCCACCGGCTTCCCGATCGCCAAGATTGCCGCCAAGCTGGCCATTGGTTACACCCTCGACGAACTGCAGAACGACATCACCGGCGGCCGCACCCCGGCTTCGTTCGAGCCGTCGATCGACTACGTTGTCACCAAGTTGCCGCGCTTTGCCTTCGAAAAATTCCCGAAAGCCGACGCCCGCCTGACCACCCAGATGAAATCCGTGGGTGAAGTCATGGCCATCGGCCGGACCTTCCAGGAATCCCTGCAGAAAGCCCTGCGCGGTCTGGAAGTCGGCGCCTGCGGCCTCGACCCGAAAGTCGACCTGGCCAGCCCTGAAGCCGCCAGCATTCTCAAGCGCGAGCTGACCGTGCCGGGCGCCGAGCGTATCTGGTACGTCGCCGACGCCATGCGTTCGGGCATGACCTGCGAAGAGATCTTCGCC
>NZ_JABMCW010000500.1:0-2996 GCF_013179705.1 Pseudomonas sp. CM25
GTTTCACGAATCGTTCGATGCCTTTTTCGAAGGGGTGCCCGAGGACGAGCGCAACTCGATGCGCCAGGCCTACCGCAGCCTGCGCGAAGGCCCGGCGGGCAACTACCAGATCACCTACCGGGTACAGCTGGAAAACGGCATATCGCGCTACATCGAAAGCCGCGCGCGGCTGTACCGTGACGACCAGGGCAACCCGCTGCGCATGGCCGGCACCCTGCTCGACATTACCGACCAGGTGGAACGCGAGCAGCGCCTGAGCGCCTCTGAAGAGAAATTCGCCAGCCTGTTCCAGGTCAGCCCCGACCCCATCTGCGTGACCCGCCAGGACACCGGCCAGTTCATCGAGATCAACCCGGCGTTCACCCAGACCTTCGGCTGGGCCACCGACCAGGTGATCGGCCGCACCGCCGAAGAAATCGGCCTGTGGGCCGAGTCCATCGAGCGCGCGCAACGCATCGAACGGGTCATCCGCGAGCAGGCCCTTAGCAACGTCGCCGTAGTGGTCAACCACCGCAACGGCGCGCCGCTGACCTGCGTGATTTCCAGCCGCCTGATCACCGTCGACGACCAGCCCTGCAGCGTCACCACCCTGCGCGACATCACCCAGCAGCAACGCGCCGAGGCGGCCCTGAAGTCCAGCGAGGAGAAGTTCGCCAAGGCCTTCCACTCCAGCCCCGACGCGATCACCATCACCGAACGCCACAGCGGCCGCTACCTGGAAATCAACGACGGTTTTTGCCGCCTGACCGGCTACAGCACCGCCGAGGTGGTCGGCCACACCGTGTACGAGCTCGGCATCTGGGCCGATGACAAGCAGCGCGCCGCCCTGCTCGGCGAATTGCGCGATCGCGGCCGGGTGCACCACCGCGAGATGCTTGGGCGCAACAAGCGCGGCGACATCCTGACCGTGGAGGTGTCGGTGGAGCCGATCACCCTCAACGAGATCGATTGCCTGCTGCTGACCGCCCGCGACGTAAGCCAGCTGAAGAATGCCCAGGCGCAGATACGCCACCTGGCCTACCATGACCCGCTGACCAACCTGCCCAACCGCGCCCTGCTGATGGACCGCCTGAGCCAACAGATCGCCCTGCTCAAGCGCCACAACCTGCGCGGTGCCCTGCTGTTCCTCGACCTCGACCACTTCAAGCACATCAACGACTCGCTGGGCCACCCGGTGGGCGACACGGTGTTGAAAATCATCACCGCACGGCTGGAGGCCAGCGTCCGCCTGGAAGACACTGTGGCGCGCCTGGGTGGCGATGAGTTCGTGGTACTGCTCAGCGGCCTGGAGGGCAGCCGCGAGTTGGTGGAAGAGAAAGTTCGCGAGCTGGCCGATACCCTGCGCGAACTGCTGGCCGAACCAATGACACTGGACGGCCAACGGCTACAGGTAACGCCCAGCATCGGTGTGGCGCTGATCCCCGACCATGGCACCACCCCGGCCGACCTGCTCAAACGCGCCGATATCGCCCTGTACCGGGCCAAGGACTCCGGGCGTAACACCACCCAGCTGTTCCACACCACCATGCAGAAGGCCGCCAGCGAGCGGCTGCGCATGGAAAACGACCTGCGCCTGGCCCTGGCCCGCGGTGAACTGGCGCTGCACTTTCAGCCACAGGTAGACGCCCGCGACAACCGCATCGTCGGCGCCGAGGTGCTGCTGCGCTGGCACCACCCGCAGCTGGGCCAGCAACCGCCAGGGCAGTTCATCCAGGTGCTCGAGGAAAGTGGCCTGATACTGGAAGTTGGCAGCTGGATCCTCGACGAAGCCTGCGATGCCTGCGCACGCATGCTCGCCGACGGGCTGATCGATGCCGATGATTTCAGCCTGTGCGTGAACATCAGCCCGCGGCAATTCCGCCAGAACGACTTTGTCGGCCGGGTGCTGCGCAGCCTGGACGACTACCGCCTGCCGCGGCAGATGCTGAAACTGGAAATTACCGAAGGCATCGTCATCCAGAACCTTGAGGACACCATCAGCAAGATGCGCGAGCTGAAGCGCTACGGGGTCAGTTTTGCCATGGATGACTTCGGCACCGGCTACTCCTCGCTCACCTACCTCAAGCGCCTGCCGGTGGATGCGCTGAAAATCGACCAGACCTTCGTCCGCGATGCGCCCATCGACCCCAACGACGCCGAGATCGTCCGCGCCATCGTCGCCATGGCCCGCAGCCTGGACCTGGCGGTCATTGCCGAAGGGGTCGAATTGACCGAGCAACTGGAGTTTCTCGAACAGCTGGGCTGCCACCTGTATCAAGGTTACCTGCACAGCCGGCCACTGCCGCTGCAGGAGTTTCGGCAGATGCTGATGGAGGCGCCGGCGGATTACTGATCACCACAGACGCAAAAAGGGCACCCGAAGGTGCCCTTTTTTTCACATCAGCGCGATCAGTTCAGCGCTGGCTTGTCGCCATTGATCGGGATGCGCTTGGCCTTGGCTTCTTCAGGCACGATGCGCAGCAGGTCGATGCTGAGCAGGCCATTGGCCAGGCCTGCGGCCTTGACTTCGATATGGTCGGCCAGGCGGAAAGACAGCTTGAAGGCGCGCTGGGCGATCCCCTGATGCAGGTAGGTCACTTCAGCGGCAGCATTTTCGCGCTTGCCACCGGTCACGGTCAGGACACCTTTTTCAACCTGCAGGTCGAGATCCTGCTCCTGGAAACCGGCTGCAGCAACCACGATACGGTAGTGGTCTTCGGCATGCTTTTCCACGTTGTAGGGCGGGTAGCTGCTACCGGCCTCGTTACGCGCTGCGGATTCGAACAGGTCGTTGAAACGGTCGAAACCAACAGAATGACGGAACAGTGGAGCGAGAGAGAAAGCGGTAGTCATGGTCATGAACTCCTGAGATTCAGCAAGTAAGTCATTACGCGACCCGACTTCGGCATCGCGCACTCAAGAGATATGGCCGAGAGAAATCCTTTCAAGGGGCAAGCAGAAAAAATCTGGATTATTGCTCTGGATTGGCCTTTCGCGGGTGAATCGGCCCGCTCAGG
>NZ_JABMCW010000501.1:0-2972 GCF_013179705.1 Pseudomonas sp. CM25
GGGGTGATTTCGTCATCGAAACGGCCAGCCTCGATAGCCGCCACCGCTTTGAGCTGCGATTCGGCGGCGAAGGCATCCTGCTGTTCACGGCTGAGGCCGTACTTGGCCACCAGGTTTTCGGCGGTGATGCCCATGTGGTAGTCGTTGAACGCATCCCACAGGCCATCGGTGATCATGCTGTCGATCAGCTGGCCATGGCCCATGCGCTGACCGGTACGGGCCGAGGGCATCACGTAAGGGGCCAGGCTCATGTTCTCCTGGCCACCGGCAATCACCACCTCGGCGTCACCGCAACGGATGGCCTGGGCCGCCAGGTGCAGGGCCTTGAGGCCCGAGCCGCAGACCTTGTTAAGGGTCAGGGCCGGCACGCTGAAGGGCAGGCCGGCCTTGATCGCGGCCTGGCGTGCAGGGTTCTGCCCGGCGCCGGCGGTGAGCACCTGGCCGAGGATCACTTCGTCGACCTGTGCCGGGTCCAGCCCGGTCTGCTCCAGCAGGCGCCTGATCACGGCGGCGCCGAGGTCTACCGCAGGCACAGTGGCCAGGGCGCCCTGGAAGCTGCCGATGGCGGTACGGGTTGCGGCGACGATGACCACGTCGTTCATGTTGTTGTTCTCCGTGCGATGGGCGTAATGCTCCAAGCATCGGCGGCTTTGGCTTATTTGTTAAGTTTGTTTTTCTTTGCGATTGATGTGAAAAACAAATGAATGGGCGCAATATGGCCACCCCATCTACGCTAATGGATGTGCTGTTTCAACCCAACTGAATGGAGCATATGCCCATGCGCATACTGATCGCTCTGACCCTCCTGATCGGCAGCAGCACAGCATTCGCCGCCACCCAGTGCACCACCGCTGAAAAGAGCACCTGGCAAGACCAGGGCAAGTTTCAGCAGCAGCTCAAGGAGCAGGGTTACAAGATCAACAAGTTCAAGGTCACCAAAGGCAACTGCTACGAGATCTATGGTTTCGACAAGGATGGCCGCAAGGTCGAGATCTACCATGATCCGGTGAGCGGCAAGGCAGTGAAGACCGAGTACCACGATTGAACAGCGCTGGCACGGTGCAGCTGTGGGACCCGCTCCTGCGGCTGTGCCACCTGTCGATCGCGGCCGTGTTCTTTGCCAACTACTTTTTCAACGAAGAGGGCGACGACTGGCATCAGTGGCTGGGCTACTACGCGTTGGCCTGTGTGCTCCTGCGCCTGGTCTGGGGTTTCGTCGGGCCGCGCAGTGCGCGCTGGGTCGATTTCTGGCCTACCCCGGCGCGGTTGGCATGGCATGCCCGGGCGCTGCTGCGTGGGGAGCCTTGCCACCGCCTGGGGCATTCGCCGATCGGCGCACTGGTGATGCTGCTGATGCTGGCCGGCATTGCCGGGCTTGGCCTGACCGGCTGGGCATCGCAGGAGGTGGATGCGCTGTGGGGCGCCGACTGGCCCAACGATGTACACAGCTGGCTGGCCAACGCCGTGCTGGCGCTGGTCTGCGTGCATGTGTCGGCGGCCATCTACGAGAGCGTGCGTCTGCGCGAGAACCTCCCGTTGTCGATGATCACCGGGCGCCGACGGCACCGCGATTGACTGTGCTAGACAGCCGGGCATTGATGGGTAACACAGTGAATCCCGCCACCCCCGGCAGCAATGGCATCAATGTCCAGCTGTACGATATCCCGCCCCGGATACAACGCCGCCAGCAGCGCCCGTGCTTTCTCATCCGCCGGCGCATCGCCAAACTGCGGCGCAATGACAGCGCCGTTGATCACGAAATAATTGATGTACCCCGCCGCAAAGTCATCATTGCCTTTGCTGAACCTGTTGCGTCGACCGCGCTGCGGCGGCGACACCACGTGTACCTGCAGTTTGCGACCTTCGGCATCGGTAGCCCGTTGCAGAATCGCCAGGTGCTTGCGCGTCACGGCGTAGTCATATGAATCCGGATCGTTGTCCACGTTGGCAATCACTACCCCTGGCCGCACGAAGCGGGCATAAAAATCCACATGTCCATCGGTGATGTCTTGCCCGGCGATGCCCGGCAACCAGATGACTTTGCCCAGGCCCAGGCGCGCCTTGAGCTCGGCCTCGACCTCGGCCTTGCTCCAGCCTGGGTTACGGTTGGCACTGACCCAGCTGCTCTCGGTCATGATGCCGGTCCCGTGCCCATCCACTTCAATGGCGCCACCTTCACCCACCAGTTCGCTGCGCTGGTAGCGAGCGCCAGCCAGGGCGGCAACGCGCTTGGCCAGTCGGGCATCGTTGCGGTGGCGCTGCTTGTTGCCCCAGCCGTTGAAGTTGAAATCCACCGCCGCCAGGGCGCCGTCATCATCGACGACGAAGTTGGCGCCGCTATCGCGCATCCATATGTCATCCAGCTCGCACTCGACAAAGCTTGTGCGGTGGCTGGCGCAGTGCTGCTCGGCCAGCTTGCGTTGGCTGGCCCGGCAGAACACCGTCACCGGCTGATAGCGGGCGATGGCTTGGGCAATCCGACCGAGGGTGGCTTGCACGTCGGCGGTGAAGTCCTCCCAGATGGCATCCTGGGCACCAAAGGCGATGAAGGCTCGCTGCTGTGGCTCGCCTTCGTCCGGCATGAACCAGCGCCCCGGTTGTTCAGCGCGGGCCAGGGCCAGCGGCAGGCCAAGGCCGGCGCCAAGGCCGGCAGCCAGCGACAGTTGCAGTACGGTTCTACGGGTTGGCATGGCTCAGTCCTGTGCAGTCTTGAAGCGCGTCCACACGCGCATGCGTGCACGCATGTCGGCCTGTGGGATATCGCGGCCCGGGATCAGCCGGGCATAGGTGGCTTGGTCGAGGTAGATGTCGGGGTTGTCACGCATCCGCGGGTCCACGGCCTGGCGCGCCTTGGCGCTGGCAGTGGGGTAGCCGGTGAAATTGCTGATGGCAGCCATGTTTGCCGGGCGCATGACGAAGTTGATGAAACGATAGGCGTATTCCGGGTGCCTGGCATCGGCAGGGATCGCCAT
>NZ_JABMCW010000502.1:0-2962 GCF_013179705.1 Pseudomonas sp. CM25
AGACCAGCCAGCTGCTGGCGACGGCCGGCATCTTTGCCGTCGGCTTTTTCATGCGCCCGCTGGGCGGCTGGATCTTCGGCTATATCGCCGATACCCGGGGGCGCAAGATCTCGATGATCATCTCGGTGTTCATGATGTGCGGCGGCTCGTTGATGATCGCGGTGATGCCCACGTATGCCACGGTGGGTGTCGCCGCGCCGGTGCTGCTGGTGATCGCGCGGCTGATGCAAGGGTTGTCGGTGGGCGCCGAGTACGGCACTGGCGCCACCTACATCAGCGAGGTATCCCGCGCCGGGAAGCGCTCGTTCTACGGCTCGTTCCAGTACATGACGATCATTGCCGGGCAACTGCTGGCGCTGCTGACGGTAGCGGTACTTCAACTGGTGCTGTCGGAACAGGACCTGAAGGCCTGGGGCTGGCGGGTGCCGTTCCTGATCGGCGCGCTGGCTTCGATCGTGGTGGTCATCCTGCGCCGCACCATGCGCGAGACAGCCACTGAAGCAGGGATGAAGAGCAAGGAATCCGGCTCGCTCCGGGGCCTGATGCAACACCGGCGCGCGGTGCTGCTCACCTTCACCATCACCATCGGCTGCTCGCTGTACTTCTATACCTTTACCGCGTACATGCAGAAGTTCCTGGTAGTGAGTGTCGGCATTCCGGCCCCCACGGTCAGCATCATGATGGCTTGCGCATTGGTGATCTTCATGCTGGCGCAGCCGGTGTTCGGCATGCTCGCAGACAAAATCGGCGTGCGCCGCAACATGATCTTGTTCGGCCTGCTGTCCACTTTCCTGGTTATCCCGTTGCTGTCCGCGATCAAGACAGTGCAGGACCCGCTCGCAGCGTTTGGGCTGGTGCTCGCCGGTTTGCTGATTGCAGCTTTCTATACACCGGTCACCGGGGTGCTCAAGGCCGACTTCTATCCACCGACTGTGCGCGCACTGGGTGTGGGCCTGCCTTACGCCGTAGGGGCCGCGATGTTCGGCGGTTCGGCCGAGTATGTGGCGCTGTCCTTCCGCTCTGTGGGAATGGAGCAGTACTTCTACCTGTACGTGGCGGCCATCGGCGCCATCACCCTGGTGTCGGCCTTGTTGATGCCAGACCTGGGCAAGCATGGTTATCTCGATGGCGACGGCAAGGTTGAGGAGAACATCGGCGTACGCAAGTTCATGGGGCGTAAATCCCTCCCTACCCACCCCAGCCATTGAGGCGAGGCGAGCATGACTGCTGAAAGGAAAAAGATCGTGCGCTTCGACGTCTGGTATCACCCGGTGATGGCCCAGACGTTCGAGGCTTCGCCAGGTGTCGTGCTGCAAACCGTTGCCCGTGACCAGTCGCCTGGCGTCATCCTGCAGGCGCTGCGCAGTTGCCAGGTGTTTCAGATACCCTCGGCGCGGGACGAGCTCCCACCGCAGTGGCGTATTACCGAGGCGCTGCTCGGGCAGTTGCCTGACCTGCTTTGTGTCTCTACCAATGGTGCAGGCTTTGACACGGTGGATGTCGAAGCCTGCACTCGCGCGGGTGTCCTGGTCGTCAACCAATCGGGCGCCAACGCCCAATCGGTGGCCGAAGCCACGGTGGGGTTGATGATCGATTGCGCGCGGCGGATCAGCGAATCGGACCGGCGCTTGCGCCGGGATCGCGGCTTTTCTCGCGAAGACCTGATGGGTAGCGAGTTGTGCGGCAAAAGCTTGGGTCTCATCGGTATCGGTGAGATTGGTACACGTGTCGCGTGCATAGCCCAGGCCCTGGGCATGCAGGTCCTGGCCCATGATCCCCTGCTGAGCGCGGAACAGATCGGCCAACGGGGCGCTACCAGTTGCACGTTGCAGAGCCTGTTGCAGCACAGTGATGTAGTCTCGCTGCATTGCCCACGTCTGGCCTCGACCTTGAACCTCATGAACGCGTCGGCTTTCGCAGCGATGCGCAAAGGGGCTGTATTCATCAACACTGCACGTGGCGGCTTGCATGACGAGGTCGCCCTTTATGACGCGTTGGCCTGCGGCCATCTTGGCGCTGCGGGAATCGACGTTTGGGACCAAGAGCCGCCTGCGCTGGATCATCCTTTGCTTGGCCTTGAAAACGTGGTCGGCCTGTATCACACCGCAGGCGTCACGCGCGAGGCGCGCAAGCGCATGGGCGCGTGGGCGGCAGAGCAGATTCTGCAGTTGCTGCGCGGGGAGCCGGGGCCACGCATGGTCAATCCGCAGGCGTTTGAAGCGTTCCGGCAACGGCTAAGGGGCAAGGATCATCGCGATACCTAGTACCGCTTGCAGCGTGCTCTGGCGGGCGCTGTTCCGCCAGAGACGGCTTAGGTCAGTGATCGGGCTGTAGCAAGGCATTGCACATCCGCAAGATGTGCTGCTCGATCCAATTTTCATCGAAGACCGTATTGCCAACCCGCAGACTGTTGCCGCTCTCGATGATCGCCAAGATGGCAACGACAGTTCGGGCAGGGTCGCTCACGCGGTACAGGCCTAGAGCGCACCCCCCCTCGATAATCTGGCGGAGTGGCTCGGCCAGTTGCCCCATTGCCCGCTCCAGCCAGAGCCGGTGGCGGTCGTCCAGGTGCCTGACTTCGTGACGAAGGACCATCTCCTCCTGGGGAAGGGCCACTTGCCGTGCCAGCGCAAAACGCACATAAGCATGCAGAGATTGAGGTTGGGCGCCGTTTTCCCAGGCCTGCTTGCGGCGTTCGATGATCTCCAGCACCACATTGAGCAGCAGATCCTGTTTGCAATCGACGTGATGGTAAAGGCTGCCGGGAAGAATGCCGACGCGCAGGGCCAGCTTTCTCATGGTCATGGCGGTATAGCCAATCTCGACCATCAGTTCGGTTGCAGCCTGGGTCAGGGAGGAGGGACAGGCACGGGCGGCTTCAAGCATAGGCCGGCAACCTCGAAAGTGCTCGCAGCACCTGGCAGAGCAGGCGTTTGCAGTGGCGCCGGGGCCGGGGTGTACC
>NZ_JABMCW010000503.1:0-2952 GCF_013179705.1 Pseudomonas sp. CM25
GATCCACTGGAAGCCTGAACTGGTCCACGCCCACGACTGGCCCGCAGGGCTGGCGCCCGCCTACATGCACTGGCGCGGGCTGAGCACGCCGACCCTGTTCACCATTCACAACCTGGCCTACCAGGGTGTGTACAGCCGTGGCTGCAGCCCGGAGCTGGCCATCCCGGACCACGCCATGCAGCAGGAAGGCATGGAGTTCTACGGCAAGCTGTCGTTCCTCAAGGCCGGCCTGGCCTACTCCAGCCACATCACCACGGTAAGCGCTACCTACGCGCAGGAAATCACCACCCCCGAATTCGGCTGCGGCCTGGATGGCTTCCTCTCCAGCAAGGCGCAGCAAGGTTTGCTCGGCGGCATCCCCAACGGCATTGACGAGAGCTGGGACGCGGCCACCGACAAGCACCTGCAGCACAACTTCAGCATGAACGACTGGGCAGGCAAGGCACGCAACACCCAGGAAGTGCGCGAGCTGTTCGATCTCGAACCCTCCGAGGGCCCGCTGTTTGCCGTGGTCTCGCGCTTGGTCTACCAGAAAGGCCTGGACCTGACCTTGGGTGTGGCCGACTACATTGTCGAGCAAGGCGGGCAGATTGCGATCATTGGCCGTGGCGAGCCAGAGGAAGAGCAGGCCATGCGCGAGCTCGCGCTGCGCCACCCCGGCCGCATCGGCGTGCGCATCGGTTTCAACGAAACCGACGCCCGGCGCATGTTCGCCGGTAGCGACTTCCTGTTGATGCCGTCGCGCTACGAGCCCTGTGGCCTCAGCCAGATGTATGCGCAGCGCTTCGGCTCACTGCCGGTGGCGCGCAACACCGGCGGGCTGGCCGACACCATCGAAAACGGCGTCACCGGCTTCCTGTTCGACGAATCCACCGTGGAAAGCTACCGCGAAGCCCTCAGCCGTGCCTTTTATATCTACCAGAAGAAGGACCTGCTCAATGCCATGCGTTGCCTGTCGATGACCCAGCCGTTCAACTGGTGCCAAGCCGTGGAACCCTACGCACGGTTGTACGAGGACCTGGTCAAGCAGGCCCACCTGGCGCATTACTGAGAAAGGGGCCGAAGATGCACAGGCATGGCGCACACTTGCTGGACGCCACGTCGGCGCGCTTCGCCCTCTGGGCACCCGATGCGCGCAGCGTGAGCGTAATACTGGAGCAGCAGCCGGCCATTGCGCTGCTGCCCGATGAGGATGGCTGGTACACCGGGATCGGCCCGGCCAGGCCCGGTAGCAACTACCACTTCCTCGTCGACGGAAAACTGCAGGTAGCCGACCCCGCGTCGCGCTACCAACCCGAAGGCGTGCATGGGCCTAGCCAGGTAGTGGACATTGCCAGCTACGCCTGGCAACACAGCTGGCAAGGCCGGCCTTGGCACGAGGCCGTGATTCAGGAACTGCACGTCGGTGTGCTGGGCGGTTACGAAGGCGTGGCCAGCCATTTGCCACGCCTTGCCGCCACAGGTATCACCGCGATCGAGCTGATGCCGGTCGGTCAGTTTCCCGGGGACCGCAACTGGGGCTACGACGGTGTGCTGCCCTTTGCCGCGCAGCATAGCTACGGCAGCCCGCAACAGTTGTGCAGCCTGATCGACCAGGCCCATGGCCATGGCCTGATGGTCATGCTCGATGTGGTGTACAACCACTTCGGCCCGGACGGCAACTTCCTGCACCAGTACGCCAGCCCGTTCTTCCGTGAAGACCGGCAGACGCCCTGGGGCGCGGCCATCGATTTCCGCCGCCCGCAAGTACGCGAGTACTTCATCCAGAACGCCCTGATGTGGCTGTGCGACTACCGCTTCGACGGTTTGCGCCTGGACGCGGTGCACGCCATTGACCAGCCCGATTTTCTCATCGAACTGGCGCAACGTGTGCGGGCGGCGGTCGAACCCGGCCGCCAGGTGTGGCTGGTGCTGGAAAACGAACACAACCAGGCGTTCCTGCTGGAACAAGGCTTTGACGCGCAATGGAACGATGACGGCCACAACGCGCTGCACGTACTGCTGACCGGCGAAACCGAAGGCTATTACGAAGACTACAGGGACAAGCCGATCGACAAGCTGGCCCGCTGCCTGGGCGAAGGGTTCGTGTTCCAGGGCGACATCAATCGCAACGGGCAACCCCGGGGCGAGCCGAGCGGGCACCTGTCGCCCAGTGCTTTTGTGCTGTTCCTGCAAAACCATGACCAGATCGGCAACCGTGCGCTGGGTGAGCGCCTTACCCGGCTGTGCCCGCCAGCGGCATTGCGGGCAGCCACCGGCTTGCTGCTGCTGAGCCCGATGATTCCGCTGCTGTTCATGGCCGACGATGACGGCAGCCGCGCGCCGTTCCTGTTCTTCACCGATTTCCACGACGAGCTGGCCGATGCGGTGCGCGAAGGCCGCCGCGGCGAATTCGCCCATTTCGCAGCATTCGCCGACCCCGAACAGCGCCAGCGCATACCTGACCCGAACGCCCGGTCAACCTTCGACACCTCGCGCCCAGATGGCCACGATGTGCTCGCTGGCTGGCACGGCCTGTACCAACAACTGCTGGCGGTACGGCGCACACAGCTGGTGCCTCGCCTCCCGGGCACCCGAGCCTTGGGCGCTGAGGTGCTGGGCGACAAGGCACTCAGCGCCAGCTGGCGGCTGGGGGATGGCAGCACGCTGCGCATCGACCTCAACCTTGCCGCCCAGGCCCAGCCATTGCCGCAGCCTGCTGCCGGCATGCGCCTGTTCGACAGCAGCAACAACGCCCACCCCGACACCCACCTTTCCCCTTACAGCTGCGTGGTCACCCTGCTGCCCGCCGGCCAGGAGGCGCCATGAGCGAACCCTTGCTACACCAGCTGGCCCAGCGAGCCGGGCTGGCGCGCGACTGGATCGACGCCAACAACCGCCCGCAGCAGGTCAGTGACGAAGTGCTGCGCCAGGTACTGGAAGCGCTCGGCCACCCCGCCGCAGACGATGCCC
>NZ_JABMCW010000504.1:0-2926 GCF_013179705.1 Pseudomonas sp. CM25
GGACGTGATCCGCCGGGTCTGCGACTGCGTGGCGGTGATGGACGCCGGCCAGATCGTCGAGCAAGGCTCGGTGGCCGACGTGTTCCTGCACCCGCAGCACCCCACCACCAAGCGCTTCGTCCAGGAAGACGAGCAGGTCGACGAAGGCGAGCAGCGTGATGACTTCGCCCACGTGCCGGGCCGCATTGTGCGCCTGACCTTCCAGGGCGACGCCACCTATGCACCGCTGCTGGGCACCGTGGCCCGCGAAACGGGCGTGGACTACAGCATCCTCGCCGGGCGTATCGACCGCATCAAGGATGTCCCCTATGGCCAGCTCACCCTCGCCCTGATCGGCGGTGACATGGAAGCGGCGTTCGCCCGCTTCAAGGCAGCTGACGTACATATGGAGGTACTGCGTTGATGGACGCCCTGAATTTCTTCGCCAACGTCGACTGGGCCGAAATCTGGCTGGCCACCGTCGATACCATGATCATGCTGTTCGGCTCGCTGTTCTTCACCGTGCTGCTGGGCCTGCCGCTGGGCGTGCTGCTGTTCCTCTGCGGGCCGAAGCAGATGTTCGAGCAGAAGGGCGTGTATGCGCTGCTGTCGCTGGTGGTCAACATCCTGCGGTCGCTGCCGTTCATCATCCTGCTGATCGTGATGATCCCGTTCACCGTGCTGATCACCGGCACCTCGCTGGGCGTCGCCGGTGCCATTCCGCCGCTGGTGGTGGGTGCCACGCCGTTCTTTGCACGCCTGGTCGAAACCGCCTTGCGTGAAGTGGACCGCGGCATCATCGAAGCCACCCAGTCGATGGGCGCCACCACCCGCCAGATCATCACCAGCGCGCTGTTGCCAGAGGCCCGCCCGGGCATCTTCGCCGCGATCACCGTAACTGCCATTACCCTGGTTTCGTACACCGCGATGGCCGGTGTGGTCGGTGCCGGCGGCCTGGGCGACCTGGCCATCCGCTTCGGCTACCAGCGTTTCCAGACCGACGTGATGGTGGTCACCGTGGTGCTGCTGCTGGTGCTGGTTCAAGTGCTGCAGAGCGTGGGCGACAAACTGGTCGTGCATTTTTCCCGTAAGTAACCCCAATGGGGTCGGCCCGGCCGACCCGTTCGGGGGCCGTCGCGGCCCTCACAAGGAGTGATTCATGAAGAAGCTGCTTGCTGTTGCTGCCGCTGTTGCGGCCTTCTCGGCCCACGCCGATACCCTGACCGTTGCCGCCACCCCGGTGCCGCACGCCGAGATCCTCAACTTCGTCAAACCGCAGTTGGCCAAAGAGGGCGTGGAGTTGAAGGTGAAGGAATTCACCGACTACATCCAGCCGAACGTACAGGTTGCCGAAAAGCGCCTGGACGCCAACTTCTTCCAGCACCAGCCGTACCTGGATGAGTTCAACAAGGCCAAGGGCACCCAGCTGGTGAGCGTGGCCGGCGTGCATATCGAGCCGCTGGGCGTGTACTCGACCAAGATCAAGAAGCTCGACGAGTTGTCTTCCGGCGCCACCGTGGTCATCCCCAACGATGCCACCAACGGCGGCCGCGCCCTGCTGCTGCTGGACAAGGCCGGCGTGATCAAGCTCAAAGACAACAAGAACATCCTGTCCACCGTGAAGGATGTTGCCGAAAACCCGAAGAACGTGAAGTTTCGTGAGCTGGAAGCGGCCACCATCCCGCGCGTGCTGACCCAGGTCGATGCCGCCCTGATCAACACCAACTATGCGCTGGAAGCCAAGCTGAACCCTGAAAAAGACGCCTTGGCCATCGAAGGCAGCGATTCGCCTTACGTGAACATCCTGGTTGCCCGCCCGGACAACAAGGACTCGGGCGACATGAAGAAGCTGGCGGCTGCACTGCACTCGCCTGAGGTGAAGCAGTTCATCATCGAGAAGTACAAGGGCGCTGTGGTTCCGGCGTTCTGATCCCACATCCCCGGGGCCGCTTTGCGGCCCATTCGCCGGCAAGCCAGCTCCCACAGGTACAGCGCCAACCTCAGGTTCTGTGAGGCCCCTGTGAGAGCTGGCTTGCCGGCGAAGCTTTCAGAGCCACATCAATCCCGTTTAACCAGCCCAGGCAACTGCGCCACCAGCTTCTGGTTGTTGAACGGCGCCCGAATGAACCCGCGCTGACGCCCATCCGGCCCGACGATCGCCAGGTTGCCGCTGTGATCCACGGTATACCCCGGCTTGCTGGTATCCGCCGGAATGAACGGAATGCTCAAGGCATTGGCCAGTTTCTGGGTATCTTCGATCGACCCTGCCACGCCGACAAAATCCTTGTCGAAATAGCCCAGGTACTGCTTCAGCTGATTCGGCGTATCGCGATTCGGATCCACGCTCACCAGCACCACCTGCAGCCGGTCGACAGCTTCCTTGGGCAGTTCGCTCTTCACCTGACGCAGCTGGGCCAGGGTAGTCGGGCAGATATCCGGGCAATAGGTGTAGCCAAAGAACAACAGCGACCATTTGCCTTTCAGGTCATCCAGCTGCACCGGCTGGCCGTCCTGGTTGGTCATGCTTACATCCGCCACGGTGCGGCTCTGCGGCAGCAGGATAATGCCGGCGTCGATCAGCTCGGTGGGGTTGGGCTGGTCGCGGCCATTGAGCACCTTGTTGACGGTCAGGCCCATGATCAACGCGACCAGGGCGACGAGGATGAAGACGGTTTTCTGGGTTCGGGTCATAGGTTCAACAACAGGTAGTGGTCTAGAAGCAACGCGATGAACAGCGCGAACAGGTAGCCGATAGAGTACTTGAAGGTGCCGATCGCTGCGTGCGGCCGGCTGCCACGGTACAACACCCAGGCCCATTGCAGGAAGCGCAGCCCCAGCACCAGTGCACAGCCCAGGTACAGCGGGCCGCTCATGTGAATGGCATACGGCAACAGGCTCACCGCCAGCAATATCAAGGTGTACAGCAGGATATGCAGCTTGGTGTAGC
>NZ_JABMCW010000505.1:0-2900 GCF_013179705.1 Pseudomonas sp. CM25
CCTGATCGCTTCGTTCATCGGAGAGCCCGGCTACCCGAAAAAGGCAGCCGAGCTCAGCTCTGGGCATCGTCGCAAAGCCTAGCGAACGCCCTGCGCAGCTAAGCCATCAGCCGTGAAGATGACGGTTGGCCAGCGCTCAGTCTGCTTTTGGTGGTAGGACTGGTCGTTCATCACGTTGGCGATATAGGCGGTATTCGATAGAAGGTCGTTATAACCGAATGTCTGCTGTATCGCCCCACCGATTTCCGGCATCACGTAATTGAACATCCAAAGGGTTTTCCACAACTTGCCATCCGAATCCCAACGGTCACCGAGATTGGCTTGCCAGGTATCCTCATCGAGGTAATACACGCTCTTGGGAGCCTGATGTCGCTTGCCGGCCTTCAAGTTGGCCTCGACAATCCATACACGGTGAAGCTCCCAGCGAACATGCTCGGGGTTAAGATGCTGCCCGGTGACGATGTCAGACTCTTTGGCTTGTAGAAACCTGTTCTCGTTATAGGGGATGAGCATTTCCTTCTTGCCCACAAGCTTCCAATCGAAGTCGTCTGTCTTGCCGGAAAAGACACTCAGTTCGTCGTAGAACATGAGCCCTGCCGTGGTTGGGGTCGGTTGATCGCAGCACGCGTTGGGTACGCGGCGTACACGACGCTGACCAGACAGATAGGTATAGGTTTTCGACTTGTCTTCATCCACGTTCTGGCGTCCAACCACGATCTCGCCAGCGCGAATGGGTGGGCCGAGCGTCTCGACATTCAGCTCCCAGAAATAGCCGTCGAAGTTCGCTGCGTTGCCATCCTTGAAGTAATAGGGCATGCGCTGGCGCAGATTGGCGTTAGTCGTCAGAATCTGCTTGCCGTCACCGGTGATCTGGTACTGGTTGAGCGCGACCTGCCAGGAAGAGCCACGCCATGCCAGTTTGTGGTTCCAGATCGCTTCCTCGCCGCTCTTGGGAATAGGGAACGGGATACCACCGTAGACGTTCTTTGGAATAGGTCCATCCAGCTCTCCCCTGACAGCATTTTCAGCCGTGTTCTTGTATACCCAGTCCGGTGCCGATGCCGTACGGTGGGTCGGATAGACATCCAGACGGTAGCTGTCCGGGTACTTTTTCAGCATGGCCTTGACGCCATCAGTCAGCGTATCGGCGTACTGCTGCATATTCTGCGCAGTTACGGTATAAAGCGGTTTATCGTCTTTGAACGGATCGCTGCGGCGCCCGCTTGAATCTACAGGGTCAAGAAAACCACCGGTCCACGCCGGGATAGTCCCTTTTGCGTTGCCAGCCTTCTCGCCGCCCAAAGGCGTCAGCTCATGACCGAGCTTGGCAGCCTCCTCGGTCGATACGGCGGCAGTGGCAGGTTGTACCATCGTGGCGAGCAACGCCAGGGCAGTCGCGGTAAGACGAATATTCATCGAGGTGTCCTCCAACTCAGAATGTGGTCCGCACGGACAGGGTCAGGAAATCCCGATCCGCCAAGGCTTGTTTGTACTGTTGCTGCTGAGCGCTGTTTTGCGGCACACCCGGATCGCCGTAGAAATGCACGTACTGCACAGACACGGTCCAATCATTGAGATAGGTGCCTTCCAGGCCTAGGCTGATATCGCCGCCGTTATCCACACCGAAAGTCGGTCCGACGGCCGATGAATTGCCATGGGTGTAGCTCACCCCTAACGGTACTGCGAGGTCGAGGCCATCGAGAACCTGCCGATAGCGCGGGGTGAGGACCACTCGCATTGAAGCTGCATCACGATCAGCAAGCGGGTTGGCGAACTCTTTGCCGTCGGTAAAGCTCAGCCGTCTGTTCCATGCAATCTCGCCCGCCAAGGACGTTTCATCAGCCAACCAATTCGGTCGTAGCGTAGCGAGCCAATTCAGGTTCGCATGCGCGGTGCGGCCAACGGCATAACCAGGATTATCATCGTTGTCAAAGTTCCCATTCACAATAATCCCGACTGGCGTCTGAAAGATCGTCAGGCCGGTACTCGCAAGGGGAGTATTGTCGCGAATCGAGAGTTCAGCACCAAAATTCAGATTGTCAAAAGTTCTGTTGGCACTGATGCCGTAAGCCTTGATCCCCTCGTGGTAAACCTCTTGGAAAGTTAACGGTGCCGACTGCCCCGGCAGCCCAGCCCAACGCGTGTAAATGCCACTCGGCGCTGTCGCGTGGTAACGAATCGCGTGAAAACCAAAGTCGGTGTCCAAGAGTTCTGAGTAGTAGCGGAGACTGATCCCGCCTTGACCGGAGTCCTTCGCCCCCTTCTCGTCAATCACCGTAAAGGAGCCCAGGTTGCCAGCGAAGACACTTTCAGCTCCTGGGCCGACAGAATCGCTTGTAGCCAGATAGGAACCGATCGGCGGCAGACGACTTTTTTCCCATTCGTAACCTAGATAAGCGCCCACTGACAGCCCATCAGCCAGCGACGCCTGGACCGAGACCTTGCCGGTAGGGAGCAAAATCTCTTTGGTTGTAGAGCCCGGCACTGATCTGGCCTTGACTGCATCAACAGGACCCTGTCCACCCGCAATGGCGTTATTGGCGAAAAACAAACTTTCCCCGAACAGCACAGTGTGCCTGCCTGCACGAACCGTGACAGGGAGATCATTAGGACTGAATTGCCCGTAGACAAAGGCATCCAGCAACTCAGCGTCCCTTCCCATCACCCTTGCCGTCTCGGATGAGAACTCATTGGCGGGCTGGCCCGCCGGACGGTTGGCAGTCGTCGTGTCATTGTCATTGCTGCTCTGATAGACAGTGTCATACCAAGCCGCACCACTCAGCCGAAGTCCATAGTTCTGGTACTTCGCATCAAACTCGGAAAAGATATCGAGCCGTTTTTGGATCAACGATCCCTTATCGAAGTTATTATCGCCGTCATTCTGATTGGGCGACGCCGGC
>NZ_JABMCW010000506.1:0-2888 GCF_013179705.1 Pseudomonas sp. CM25
CGCCGGCGACCGTGAAGAAGTCGGTCGAGAGAATTTTCTACAAACTGGGCATCAGTAGCCGGTCTGCAGTTCCGACCGAACTGTTCTGTCGCGGAATCGCCAGGAGACTTGCCATGATCATGTGCGCCGTCCTAGTAACGAACGCCGTAATGGATGACCAGGAATTTACGCGTGTACGTCGAGGCGGAGGACAAGGGCGCAAAGTCGAGTTACGAGTAGCAGCACGACGCGCTGAAAGCTCTCTCGCAGCTGCATAGAGCTATCCGCCTGACCTGACCCAACCCTGACTTTTGCGAAAGCCAACAAACGCGGCAGGCCACCGGCTTGCCTGAAGAAAGCTCCACCAACCCAAGAGGAAAGACCCATGTTCGGTATTGGAAAGAAACTGTTCGGCGCCAAGCGCGCAGTCAAGAAGCTGGAAAACCGTGACCTGATGCAAGCCATCGTCGGTGGCTGCCTGCTGGTGGCGGCGGCTGACGGCGAGATCAGCAAGAACGAGGCGGCTCAGATCGACATTCAGATCCGGGCAAACAAGAACCTGGAGCACTTCGGCCAAGAGATCACTGCCACCGTGAACCTCTTCACCGAGCAACTGCAGGCCGGCTTCCGCTTGGGACGCATGAACATCATGCGCGAGATCGCGGACATCAAGAACAACCCTCTCGATGCCGAGGAGGTGTTCGTGAACATGATCACCGTTGCCGAGGGCGACGGAAACATCAGCCCCGAAGAACTCAAGGTCCTGGCAGAGGTTGGTGTGCAGCTGGGCTTGCGCCCCAAAGACTTCGGTATCGAGGCTTGAAGCGCAAGCACATAGGCCTTGGCGCGGTTGTAGGGCTTGCCCTGTGCGCGCTCGTAATCGCCGCTGCTGTGAATTGGGGGTCGTGCCAATGGTACGGCTACCAGACCGAGCGGCAGACCAAGTTCGCCCCCTATGTCGGCTGCATGGTGAAGACCCACGCCGGCTGGGTGCCCCGTAACGAGCTGCGCACTGCGCAGTGATATGGAGGGGCGGCGGTGCCGCCCTCACCCTCACAGGAGTTAATCATGCTCATCCTAACTCGCCGCGTAGGCGAAACCATCCGCATCAACGACGACATCAGCGTCACCGTCCTTGGCGTCAACGGCATGCAGGTTCGCCTGGGTATTGAAGCGCCGTCGGACGTTGAAGTGCACCGCCAGGAAATCTACGAGCGCATTCAGGCGCAAAAGGGAGAGGAGGTGAGCCATGAGCTTTGAATACGGCTCCCGCGAAGCGGACAAATTCGTAGTGCGCTTGCCTGACGGTATGCGTGACCAGGTTGCAGCGGCAGCCAACGCAGATGACCGCAGCATGAACAGCTTGATCGTCACCGCGATCCGCAACGAGCTGGATGGGCGTGCGCGCGTCAACGCCCTCCTCGATGCGCTCGCCAAGGCAGCAGATGCTAAGGGGACTCCACATGCAGTCGCCTGACCGTATCACCCTGGTGGTGCGCCCTGCCGACGGTCACACGCTGGAGGAGATCAAATCCTACGTGCGGCTTGAGGCATACGTGCAATTGGGCAATGGCCTGGCCGTGATCGCTGGCGCCAGCGAGGGCGACTTGCAATGGGAGCTTGAGAAAGCCCTTGCCCGTGCCGGCGGTGCTCCGCAGATGGTGGCTGTATACACGCCTTGGACCGATGCGCAGGTGCTGGACTTCTTGTCGGTCGCACTGCGCCACGTTGTGGTTGAAGGCGACCTGCAGTTCAGCGACATCAACGACGCCATGCGCTACATGGCCGAGAAGGGTCAGCCAGCGTTCTGCAAGGCGTTCGGTATCGACGAGCACGTCAAGTTGGTGGCCGACGCGCGCCGGTACCGCTGGCTGCGCGACGAAGCTCTGTCCACCGGTTCCGGATTCACACCAGCCGTATACGACAGGGCGGGTGGTATCGGCACGGTACGTGTTGGTGAGGATCTGGACCAGCGTATTGACTCAGCGATCCGTCACCTCACCAAACAGCAGGTGACGCAGGACACGCAGGAGCAGCTGCCATGACTCAGGCCTGCATGCTCCTGTTGCTGTGGGATGCCCTGCAGCAGCGCGAAACAACCTTTGGGCAGGTCCTTGACCTGTCCGCCGCCTGCGGCCTGGACGGGCGACAAGTTCTGGCCGACCACTTTCGGATCAGAGCGTGACTAAGCGCGGGCCGGTCAAGCGCTGGACCGAGGCGGAGGATGCACTCCTTCGCCAGCTCTACCCCAACAAAACCAACAAGGAGCTTTGCCTGCTTTTGCCAGGGCGGACGAAAACAGCCATCACGTTGAGGGCAGCCCAATTTGGACTGGTTAAGACCGATGCCCACAGGTCGGAAACGCATCGCCGAATCCTGCTTGCCAGGCTGGGGGCCAAAGGGGGTCAGATTGGCCAAGATCCAAGGCCAGTAGGAGCCACCCACCGCAAGGGCCGGTACACGCTGATCAAGGTAGCTCAGCCCGACGTATGGAAGCCGCTTCACACCTACACCTGGGAGCAAGCCAACGGACCAGTTCCAGAGGGGATGGTTGTAGCAGCCAAAGACGGCGACGTGCAGAACACGGACTTGGCCAACTTATGCCTGCGCACACGTGCCGAGCACCAGCTGCGCAACAACCATCACTACAAAGGTTTGCCGGAAGAGATCGTAGACATCCTCCACCTGCAGAACGAACTGAAAAAAGAGATCAAGAGGAAGACCAGAAATGAAAAACAAGCTCAGTGACCTTCGCGACCACCTCTTCGCTCAGCTTGAAGCGGTACGTGAAGCCGACGACGACAGTCTGGCCAAAGAGGTTCAGCGTGCCCAGTCAGTATCGGATATCAGCCGGGTTCTGATTGAAAGCGCAAAGGTTGAGATCGACTACTTCCGCCACATTGGCGGCG
>NZ_JABMCW010000507.1:0-2879 GCF_013179705.1 Pseudomonas sp. CM25
CCTCGCCAGTGTTCACCGCCCCCAGCTTTTCGCTCAACGCCGCCCTCAGCGTGGCCCTGCCACTGTTTCTGATCACCCTGACAGGCCAGTACATGCCCGGCATGCTGGTGCTGCGCAACGACGGCTTCACCACCAGCGCCAACCCGATCGTTGCGGTCACTGGCCTGGGCTCGTTGCTGATGGCGCCGTTTGGCTCGCACGCCTTCAACATTGCGGCCATTACCGCAGCCATCTGCACCGGCAAGGAAGCCCACGAAGACCCGCGCAAGCGTTGGGTTGCGGGGATTGCCGCCGGTGTCTGCTACATCCTGGTGGGGGTGTTCGGGGTGACCCTGGCGAGTGTGTTCATGGCCCTGCCGGGGACGTTCATTACCACCCTGGCCGGCCTGGCCCTGCTGGGCACCATCGGCGGCAGCCTGGCCAGCGCAATGGCCGATGCCCGCGCTCGCGAGTCGGCACTGATCACCTTCCTGGCGGCAGCGGCCAATATCAGCCTGTTCGGCATTGGCGGGGCCTTCTGGGGCCTGGTCATCGGCCTGCTGGCCCATGCGGCGCTGAACGGCCGCCTTCCTCGGGTCAGCCGCAGCGCCCGTTAAACGGGCCCACTCCCTCAGCGCGCGCCACAGGCGCGCAGCGCTCGACAGGTATCGATATGCCGCGAACACCCAAGCTTCTTACCCAGGTTGCTGCCGTGCACTTTGTCAGCCATGTGCACATCATGCTGATCCCCGCCCTGCTGCCCGTGCTTCCCGGCCTGATGGGGGTCGGCTTCGTCGAGCTCGGCGTCGCCCTGGCGGTGTTCAACATCGTCTCCGCCCTGGTGCAGGCCCCGTTGGGCTATGCGGTCGACCACTACGGTGCACGCAAAGTGCTCAAGGCCGGGTTGCTGCTGGGAAGCCTCAGCTTCGTGCTGGTGGCGGTCAGCCCAGGCTATGGGGTGCTGCTGGTGGCCATGGCCCTGGCCGGCCTGGCCAATGGCGTGTACCACCCTGCCGACTATGCGTTGCTGGCCAAGGGCATCGAGCAAAGCCGCCTGGGCCGGGCGTTCTCTATTCATACCTTCGCAGGCTTCCTCGGCGCGGCGGTTACGCCGGCGGTATTTCTGGGTATCACCGCCTTGTTCGGCCTGCAGGCAGCCCTGGCGACGGGCGCGGCATTGGGGGTTGCGGCGTGGCTGTTGATCTCGGTGCCCGGTAGCGGCGTGTATCAGGTTGCCGGCCCAGGCAACAAAACTGCCGCCGCCTGCGCTGATGCGGCCGGCCGCGTGCGCTTGTTCACGCCGATGATCGGCGTGTTGACGGTGCTGTTCATCCTGCTCAACCTGAGCACCAGTGCAATCGAGAAATTCTCCGTGGCCGCTTTGGTCCAGGGGCAAGGCCTGACGCTGGCCTGGGCCAACACTGCACTGACCGCCTTCCTGCTCTGCAGCGCGGCGGGAGTGTTGTGCGGTGGAACCCTGGCTGACCGTACCCGCCGCCATGGCCTGGTGGCGGCACTGGCCTTCGCGCTGGCGGCGGCGCTGACCGCGCTGGTGGCCCTGGGGCTGCTGCGGGACTGGCCGCTGGTGGTGGTGCTGGGCGCGATCGGCTTGCTGACCGGGGTGATCGCCCCATCGCGGGACATGCTGGTCAAAGCGGCTGCGCCGCCAGGGGCCGAGGGTAAAACCTTCGGGCTGGTCTCTACCGGGTTCAATATCGGCGGCGCCATCGGGCCGGTGGCGTTCGGCTGGATGCTTGACCAGCGGCTGGCCAACGGGGTGTTTGCTGCGTCGATGGTGTTCATGTTGCTGACGGTGCTGCTGACTGTGGCGCAGGAGCTGGCAAGGCGGTGCTCGCCCCAAGAGATGCAGCGCCTGTGAAATCGAGCGCTGCGCGGGTTCCGTCGGCCTGCTCCGGGTACAACGGGCGCCCAGCCACTGCAGCGGAATATCAGGCGAGGCCCAGCGACATGCAGGACATTTCTGTACCCCCAGGTCTCAAGCCTGGATAAATTTACCGGCCGCCATTGGTCGCCACCCCCCCGGATGGATTAAAGTATCACCCCTTGCCAGGGCCGCTGACTTCAGCCGCCTGCGGCCCCACACCAGGAACCGTCGACGATGGAACACCGTGAAGCGCTGATCGCGCTGCGCACCTTTCTTTCCACCCAGATCCTAGGCCAGGAAAAACTGGTCGAACGGCTGTTGATCGTGCTGCTGGCCGATGGCCATATGCTGGTGGAAGGTGCTCCGGGGCTGGCCAAGACCAAAGCCATCAAGGAGCTCGCCGAAGGCGTCGAGGCACAGTTCCATCGCATCCAGTTCACCCCCGACCTGCTGCCAGCCGACATCACCGGTACCGAAATCTATCGGCCGGAAACCGGCAGTTTCGTGTTCCAGCAGGGCCCGATCTTCCATAACCTGGTGCTGGCCGACGAAATCAACCGCGCACCGGCCAAGGTGCAGTCGGCGCTGCTCGAAGCCATGGCCGAGCGCCAGGTCAGCGTGGGCCGCAGTACCTACGACCTGTCGCCGCTGTTCCTGGTCATGGCCACGCAGAACCCCATCGAACAGGAAGGCACCTACCCGCTGCCCGAAGCCCAGCTCGACCGTTTCCTGATGCACGTGAAAATCGGCTTCCCCGACGCCGCGGTAGAGCGACGCATCCTGGCCCAGGCCCGCGGCGAGGCCCTGGGCGGCGAAAGCAAACCCGAGCGCCGGGTCAGCCAGCAGGCCATTTTTGCCGCGCGCAAGGAAATCCTCGGGTTGTACATGGCCGACGCGGTTGAGGAATACCTGGTGCAGCTGGTGATGGCCACCCGCACCCCGGCCAAGTTCGACGCCGAACTGGCCGACTGGATCGCCTACGGCGCCAGCCCGCGCGGCTCCATTTCGCTGGACC
>NZ_JABMCW010000508.1:0-2857 GCF_013179705.1 Pseudomonas sp. CM25
ATCCAAAGGATGACCAAACGGTAGTCCTCGGCACTGCAGTCCATGCACAATCCACGCGGCGGCATAGCCTTGAAACCCTGATTCACATGCGCCATGAGTACCTCCATGCCTTGCGCCAGCCTTGGCTCCCAGGCTGCCCGGTCACCCTTCTTGGGCGCCTGCGGCAACTGCCCGGCGTGACAGGCCGCACACGTGCGGTTGTACAACGCCTCGGGATCCTGTGTAGCCTGTGCGCTGAAAAACGGCAGGAACATACCGACAGCTAGCAGCCATTTCGCCAGGCGAAACGACCTGACAGGGTTGGGGGACGCGCTGCGTTCTGATGCGCAAGCTATAGTTCGGCACCCCATGCCCGTTCTCCTTCGCTGGGAGAATGGGCACACAAAAACTGGGGCATTATATACTTCTGTCAGCCAAACGGAAATGACACCGCTTGCCGGCCTAGGCTTTGGCAACACCCACATCGGATATCCCATGCAAGTCAAGAACCCCATCCTCGGCCTCTGCCAGAAAGCCACATTCGCCCTTAGCGCAGCCAAGGTCGAACAATGCCCGGACGACCAGGGTTACGAGGTGGCTTTCGCCGGCCGCTCCAACGCCGGCAAATCCAGCGCCCTCAATACCCTGACTCATGCCAGCCTGGCGCGTACCTCGAAAACCCCCGGTCGCACCCAGCTATTGAATTTCTTCAGTCTGGACGATGAACGGCGTTTGGTCGACCTGCCGGGCTACGGTTATGCAAAAGTGCCGATTCCGCTCAAGCAACACTGGCAGAAGCACCTGGAAGCCTACCTGGGCAGCCGTGAGTGCCTGCGTGGCGTGATCCTGATGATGGACGTCCGCCACCCAATGACCGATTTCGACAAGATGATGCTGGACTGGGCCAAGGCCAGCCGCATGCCGATGCACATCCTGCTGACCAAGGCCGACAAGCTGACCCACGGCGCAGGCAAGAACACCTTGCTGAAAGTGCAGTCGGAAATCCGCAAGGGCTGGGGCGATGGCGTGACCATCCAGCTGTTCTCGGCACCCAAGCGCCTGGGTGTGGAAGACGCCTACCGGGTGCTGGCGGACTGGATGGAGCTGGAAGACAAGCCAGTTGCCTGAGGGCCTGCATGAATCCTTGTAGGAGCAGCCTTTGTGCTGCGAAGAGGCCACGACAGGCTGTAGACATCTATTGCTCATGCCGGCCATTTCGCAGCACAAGGCTGCTCCTACAGGTGTGAGCAGCAACTGCCGACCCAAATTCCGGGCAAAAAAAACCCCGGACTTCGTATGGGGAGGGGGAAGTTCGGGGTCCAAGTCCGGACCGCTAGGGCGGGGTCCGGATATCTGCCAACACTTAACACAACATAGGAGCATCGAAGGGCTTCACCAGCCATTCAGTTACTCTGAGTTCCGCTTCACTGGTTTAGTTCCGAAGCCCTGAAAACTATTTGCGATAATTTCAGGAATCTTCAGCACCAATGGCACTGGGCAGTGCCAGGATCCGCGTCCCTACGTCGCAGATCCTACACAGCTTTCCCCGTTCAATCAGTGAGCTTCATCCCAATTCGCGCCAATTCCTGCCTCGACCAGCAGCGGAACATCCAGCTGCGCGGCCTGGCTCATGTGCTGGCGAATTTCATCTTTGACCTGCTCCACCAGGTCTTCGCGCACCTCCAGCACCAGTTCATCGTGTACCTGCAGGATCACCCGTGCATCCAGCCCGCTCTCGCTCAGCCAGTTATCCACATTGACCATGGCCCGCTTGATGATGTCGGCCGCCGTACCCTGCATCGGCGCGTTGATCGCCGTACGCTCGGCGCCTTTGCGCAGGGCCGGGTTCTTGGCGTTGATGTCGGGCAAGTACAGGCGGCGACCAAACAGGGTTTCGACAAAGCCTTGCTCGGCCGCCTGGGCTCGGGTGCGCTCCATATAGGCCAGCACGCCCGGGTAGCGGGTGAAGTAACGGTCGATGTAGTCCTGCGACTGCTTGCGATCGACGCCGATCTGCTTGGCCAGGCCGAACGCGCTCATGCCGTAGATCAGGCCGAAGTTGATGGCCTTGGCGCTGCGCCGCTGGTCGGTGGTGACGTCTTCCAGTGCCACGCCGAACACTTCGGCTGCCGTGGCACGGTGCACGTCCAGGTCGTTGCGGAACGCATGCAGCAAGCCTTCGTCCTTGGCCAGGTGGGCCATGATGCGCAGCTCGATCTGCGAGTAGTCCGCCGCCAGCAACTTGTAACCCGGGCTGGCGACAAACGCCTGGCGAATGCGCCGGCCTTCGGCAGTGCGAATCGGGATGTTCTGCAGGTTAGGGTCGCTCGACGACAGCCGGCCGGTGGCGGCCACCGCCTGCTGGTATGAGGTGTGGATACGCCCGGTGCGCGGGTTGATCTGGCCCGGCAGCTTGTCGGTATACGTGCTTTTGAGCTTGCTCAGGCTGCGGTACTGCATCAGTACCTCGGGCAGCGGGTAGCCTTGCTCGGCCAGCTCGTCGAGCACCGCTTCGGCGGTGGATGGCTGGCCCTTGGCGGTCTTGCTCAGCACCGGCATGCCCAGCTTGTCGTAAAGAATGGCACCCAGCTGCTTGGGCGAGCCGAGGTTGAACTCCTCGCCGGCCAACGCATACGCGCGCTGCTCCAGCTCGGCCATCTTCACCCCCAGTTCACCGCTCTGCACCCGCAGCAGCGCGGCATCGACCAGCGCACCCTGGCGCTCGATCCTGGCCAGCACCGGCACCAACGGCATTTCGATGTCCATCAGCACCGGCTGCACGCTCGGCGTTTGCGCAAGGCGAGCCTGCAGTGCCTGGTGCAGGCGCAAGGTGATGTCGGCGTCCTCGGCGGCGTAGGGGCCGGCCTTGTCCAGGTGG
>NZ_JABMCW010000509.1:0-2841 GCF_013179705.1 Pseudomonas sp. CM25
TGGCCTGGGCGGTGAGGTCGCGGGTGTAGGCCTCTACGCGGTTGCGGCCTTTGGCCTTGGAGCGGTACATGGCGGCGTCGGCGTTGCGGATCAGGGTGGCGACGTCAGTGCCGTCCTGTGGATAAAGGCTGATGCCGATGCTGGCGCTGGTGAAGAACTCGTGCTCGCCGGCCTGGAACGGGGCGTTGAAGCAGGTCAGCAATTTATTGGCGATGGTGCTGGCGTCACTGGGTTTGTGCAGGCCGGGCAGCAGGATGATGAACTCGTCGCCGCCCAGGCGGGCCACGGTGTCCACGTCGCGTACCTGCTCCTTCAGGCGCTGGGCGATGCCCTTGAGCAGCAAGTCGCCGACCGGGTGGCCGAGGCTGTCGTTGATGTGCTTGAAGCGGTCCAGGTCGAGGAACAGCACTGCGCCCTGGCGGTTGGATAGCTGCGCGCAAGTGAGTACGGCTTGCAGGCGGTTTTCGAACAGTGCGCGATTGGGCAAGCCGGTGAGCGGGTCGTGATGGGCCTGGTAATCGAGTTTGGCCTGGGCGTGCTTGAGGCTGGAGATGTCGGCGAACACGGCGACAAAGTGGGTGATCTCACGGTCGCTGTTGCGCACGGCGCTGATCGTCAGCCAGCCGGGGTACAGTTCGCCGTTCTTGCGCTTGTTGTAGATCTCGCCTTGCCAGTGGCCTTCGGCGGTCAGTTGGTGCCACATGGCGGCATAGAAGGCGCTGTCATGCTGGCCGGAGGCGAGCAGCCGCGGGGTCTGGCCAAGGGCTTCGATCTCGCTGTAGCCGGTGATTTCGCTGAAGGCGCGGTTGACCGCACTGATGCGCTGGTCGATGTCGGTGATCAGCACGCCTTCGGCGGTGTTTTCGAACACAGTGGCGGCCAGCTGCAGTTTCTCCTGCATCAGGTGGCGTTCGGTGATGTCGCGGGCGATGGTCAGCATGCAGTCGACGCCGGCGATCGGCAGCGGCCGCGCAGACAGCTCGCAAAGGCGGATCTGCCCGTCGCTGCGGCGGATGTGGCAGGTGAAGTCGCGCACGTAGCCGTCGCGGTTCAGCTGGTCGACCAGCCGCTTGCGCTCGTTGAGGTCGACCCAGATGCCCAGGTCCAGCGAGGTCTGGTCGATGCTTGGGTTGAGGTCATAGCCGGTAAGGCGGCAAAAGCCCTCGTTCACTTCCAGCAGCAAGCCGTCGCTCTGGCGCGACAACAGCAGGCCGTCGGGCGAGGCGTGGAAGGCCTTGGCGAATTTTTCTTCGGAGGTTTGCAACTGCTGCTGGGTTTGCTTGAGCTGGCTGATGTCGCGTACCGCCACCACCAGCGCGGGGGTGCCGTCGAGCTCGAAGGTTTCGGCCGAAGTCAGGCCGGTGAACAACTCGCCGTTGCTGCGCCGGAAGCTCATTTCCAGGTTGCGGATACCACCCTGGTGCAGGCGTTGCAGCAGCAGAGGGCCCGCGCCTTCTACGCCCCACAGGTCCAGGTCGGTGGCGGTGCGGCCGATCACCTGGCCAGGTGTCAGGCCGATCTGCTCTTCGAAGGCTTCGTTGACCTCCAGCAGGCAGCCATCGCTGTGGCGGGCGATCAGCAAGATGTCGGGGCATTGCTGGAACACCGAGGCAAATTTCTGCTCGGAAAGCCGCAGGGCGTCCTCGGTGCGCTTGGTCTCGCTGATGTCGATCATCAGCCCGCGCATCACCGGCTGGTGGCCATGCTCGATCATGCTGACGATATTACGCACCCACAACGGCTGGCCGTCGGCGCGGATCACCCGGTAGTCCAGGCTGTGGTCACGGCCGGCTGCAGTTTCACTGTCGCAGTAGGCCTGGGCCCAGAGTGCGTCCTCCGGGTGCAGGATGCTGCGCCAGAAGCCAGGTTTGAGCCACTCGGTGAGCGGAAAACCGAGCAGGTCCTCGGCATGGGGAGAGACGTAACTGTAGGTGTAGTCGTTGGCGTCGGCCTCCCAGGCAATGGCCGACAGGCTTTCGACCAGGCTGCGGTAATGGTACTCGCTGCTGCGGAGCTCTTGTTCCAGGGCAATGCGGCGGGAAATTTCCGAGCTGAGCCGACGGTTGATGCGGATCACCACGGCCAGGACGGCCATCAGCACCAGCACTGCCGGCAAGCCATACAGCAGCAGGTCTGACCAGAACATCCGCTGGTCGACCACATTACCAACCCAGTGCTGCTGGATCTGCGCTACTTCGCCACTCGTCATGTCGGCCATCACTTTGTCGAGAATACCCACCAGCACCTTGTTGTCGCGTGGGGCGGCCATGGCCAGCTGATAGCGGTAGGGCGTTTCGCCACTCACATACAAGCCGTCGAGCTTGAGCTGGCGCAGGCTCCAGATGCTCGAAGCAAGGTCCCCGACCACGGCGTCCACTTCGTCGGTGGCCAGTGCCTGCAAGGTTGAACTGACGTTGGGCATGGCCACCAGGTTGAGATCCGGGTGGTGGCTGCGCAGCAGTTCATGGGGGGCGTAGTTCTCGACCACGGCGATCTTCAGGCCGTACAGGTCATCGAGCTTGCGCGGCTGGGCGCCGCCTTTGTGCGCGAGAATGACGATGGGAAAGTCGAGGTAGGGGCGGGTGAAGGCCAGGTAGCCCTGGCGTTCTGGCGTCGACATGATGCCGGGCAGCAGGTCGATACGGTTATCGCGCGCCTGCGCGAGGACCTCGGTCCAGCTGCTGGGCTCGACCGGTTTGAGCGTCACGCCCAGGCGTTGCTGGATAGTGGCGATGTAATCGGCGGCCAATCCCTGGTACCGGCCCTCCTGGTCGCGAAACTCGAACGGTGGCCAAGAGGCATCCACGCCCAGGCTCAGCTGCGGGTGGGCAGCCAGCCAGG
>NZ_JABMCW010000051.1:0-24007 GCF_013179705.1 Pseudomonas sp. CM25
TGACCTGCTGGTTGATTTCGCTCACCAGCTCCAGCAACGTGCCGTACAGCGGCACTTCCTGTTTGTACATGAGCGACATGGCGGCAGAGAACTGCGCGCGGATGCTGTCTGGGCTGACGAAATCGTGGGCGGGCATCGCTAGCTTCCTGGTTAGGTTTGGACGCTTACATGAAAGCTGGGAATGCACTTGGCTCACAAGCGAAAAAAAGTGAGTGTGTCATTCCTTTTTTGATCGACCTTCAGGGCCCTTTCGCGGGCATGCCCGCTCCCACAAGTACTGCACAGGGCTTGAACCTGCGCGGTCCCTGTAGGAGCGGGCGAGCCCGCGAAGAGGCCCTCAAGCCTGAAGCTGCTCATCAATCCATTCCACCAACGCCCGCACCTTTGGCACCTCCGCCGCATGCTCGGCATACGCCAGATAATGCGCCCCGCCACTGCGCATTGCATGGTTCCACGGCACCACCAGGCTACCGTCGGCCAGTTCCTTGGCCGCCAGATAACGCGGTACCAACGCCACCCCGCAGCCAGCCTGCGCCGCGCTCAGCGCCATGTAGAACGTATCAAAGCGTGGCCCGTGGTAGGCACTGACGCTCTGCAGCCCCAGCTCCTGGAACCACTCATGCCAGGCCTCCGGCCGCGAGGTGCTCTGAAGCAGTACCAGTTCGGCCAACTCTGCGGCATCGCCCAGCTCGCGCCCGGCCAGCAGCTCCGGCGCGCACACCGGCACCACTTCTTCGCGGAACAGCTCAACGCAGGTGGCCCCCGGCCACGTGCCCTGGCCATAGAAGAACACCACGTCCGCCGACCCCTGCAGCAGCGCAAACGGTTCCATCTCGTTGCGGATATCAAGGTGGATATTGGTGTGGCGTTTGCCAAAGCCCTTGAGGTGAGGAATCAACCAGCGCACGCCAAAGCTCGGCTGAGTAGCTACCTTCAGTATCTCGGTCTGCTCGCCATAGGTCAGGACATAGCGGCTGGACATGTCGACCTGGGTGAGGATCTTGTTGACCTCGGCCAGGTACAGACTGCCAGCCGGGGTCAGTTGCAGGCGCCGGCGAATGCGCAGGAACAGGTGGTGGCGCAGCATCTCTTCAAGCTGCGCTACCTGCTTGCTGACCGCGCTCTGGGTCAGGTGCAGCTCTTCGGCGGCACGGGTAAAGCTTAAATGGCGCGCGGCAGCTTCAAAGCACTGCAGGGCGGTCATGGAGGGCACCAGGCGTTTGGACATAGCGGTCTCTGCGGCTCGAATCATTACCTGACGGAATGATATGCGGAATAAAGGTCGTTTGTTGCACTGGTGTGATCGGATTAATACTGATCCACATCATTTTTCCACCCCATCACCGATATAGGAGATGCACAAATGGTTGCTGGATTGCTCGAGCGCCTTGGCGTTGCCGCCGATGCTTACACCCAGGGCGACTACCCTGTTCACACGCCGATCGACGGCAGCCAGATCGCCTCGGTGAAACTGCTCGGCAAGGCCGAGACCATCGCTCGCATCGTTCAGGCCCAGAGCGCCTTCGAAGCCTGGCGCAGCGTACCGGCCCCACGCCGTGGCGAGCTGGTGCGTCTGTTCGGTGAAGTGCTGCGCGAGCACAAGGCGGACCTCGGCGAGCTGGTATCGATCGAAGCCGGCAAGATCACCCAGGAAGGCCTGGGCGAAGTGCAGGAAATGATCGACATCTGCGACTTCGCCGTCGGCCTGTCGCGTCAGCTGTACGGCCTGACCATCGCTTCCGAGCGCCCTGGCCACCACATGCGTGAAACCTGGCACCCGCTGGGCGTGGTCGGCGTGATCAGCGCCTTCAACTTCCCGGTAGCCGTCTGGGCCTGGAACACCGCCCTGGCCCTGGTGGCCGGTAACTCGGTGCTGTGGAAACCGTCTGAAAAAACCCCGCTGACCGCGCTGGCCTGCCAGGCGCTGTTCGACAAAGCCCTGAAAGCCTTCGGCGATGCACCGGCTGGCCTGGCCCAACTGGTGATCGGTGGCCGTGAAGCTGGCGAAGCCATGGTCGATGACCCGCGCGTACCGCTGGTCAGCGCCACCGGCAGCACCCGCATGGGCCGTGAAGTCGGCCCGCGTGTCGCTGCCCGCTTCGGCCGCAGCATCCTGGAACTGGGCGGCAACAACGCCATGATCCTGGCCCCGAGCGCAGACCTGGACCTGGCCGTGCGCGGCATCCTGTTCTCTGCTGTCGGCACCGCCGGTCAGCGCTGCACCACCCTGCGTCGCCTGATCGTGCACCGCTCGATCAAGGACGAAGTGGTTGCCCGCGTCAAAGCCGCCTACGGCAAAGTCCGCATCGGCGACCCACGCAAAGACAACCTGGTTGGCCCGCTGATCGACAAACTGTCGTTCGACGCCATGCAGGGTGCGCTGGCCAAGGCCCGCGATGAAGGCGGCCAGGTATTTGGTGGTGAGCGCCAGCTGGCCGACCAGTATCCGAACGCCTACTACGTGTCGCCAGCCATCGCCGAAATGCCGGCGCAGAGCGAGGTAGTACGCCATGAAACCTTCGCCCCGATCCTGTACGTGCTGGCCTACGACGACTTCGAAGAGGCCCTGCGCCTGAACAACGAAGTGCCACAAGGCCTGTCGTCGTGCATCTTCACCACCGACCTGCGTGAAGCCGAACGCTTCCAGAGCGCTTCGGGCAGCGACTGTGGCATCGCCAACGTCAACATCGGCACCAGCGGCGCCGAGATCGGCGGCGCGTTTGGTGGCGAGAAGGAAACCGGCGGTGGCCGTGAGTCCGGTTCGGATGCCTGGAAAGGCTACATGCGTCGCCAGACCAACACCGTGAACTACTCGCGCGAGCTGCCGCTGGCGCAGGGTATCGTGTTCGACTGATGACCGCAGGCGGGGGCTCTGCCCCCGTTTCGCCGGCAAGCCAGCTCCCACAGAGAGTGTTGTCTACCGTACGCTCTCTGTGGGAGCTGGCTTGTCGGCGACAGGGCCGCACCGCGGCCCCAACAAGAACAAATTGCTGGAGCCGGGCCATGTCCGAACTGCGTCAAGAATGCTTGTGGGAATTCGTCAGCAAACCGACCGTCGCCGACCAGGCCCTGGCCGGTGAGCACAAGGCGGATGTCTGTGTGATCGGTGGCGGCATTACCGGCTTGTCTGCGGCTATCCACCTGCTCGAACAGGGCAAGTCGGTGATCCTGCTGGAGGCCTGGAAGATCGGCCATGGCGGGTCCGGGCGCAACGTCGGCCTGGTCAACGCCGGCACCTGGATTCGCCCGGACGACGTCGAAGCGACCCTCGGCCAGAAGACGGGCAGCCGCCTGAACAAGGTACTCGGCGAGGCCCCGGCTGAAGTGTTCGCCATGATCGAGCGCCTTGGCATCGACTGCCAGGCCCAGCACAAAGGCACGCTGCACATGGCGCACAACGCCACCGGCATCGCCGACCTCGAAGCGCGCCATGCGCAGTGGAGCCGCCGGGGTGCCGACGTGGAGCTGCTGACCGGCGCCCAGTGCCAGGAGTACTGCGGTACCGACAAGATTTCTGCCGCGCTGCTCGACCGCCGCGCCGGCACCATCAACCCCATGGGTTACACCCAGGGCCTGGCGGCTGCCGTGGCGCGTCTGGGCGGCAAGCTGTTCCAGCAATCGTCGGTCGAAGGCCTTGAACGTGACGGCGATGCCTGGCGGGTGAAGACCGCTCGCGGGTCAGTGCGCGCCGACAAGGTGGTGATTTCCACCGGCGCCTATACCGAAGGCGACTGGAGCAACCTGCAGAAGCAGTTTTTCCGTGGGTATTACTACCAGGTGGCTTCCAAGCCTCTGCACGGCGCTGCGGCCGACAAAGTGCTGCCTCATGGCCAAGGCTCCTGGGACACCCGCACGGTGCTCAGCAGCATCCGCCGTGACGACCAGGGCCGGCTGTTGCTCGGCAGCCTGGGCCGGGTCGACAACAAGCCGGCGTGGTTTGTGCGCAGCTGGGCGGACCGCATCCAGAGCCACTATTACCCGGAGCTGGGCAAGGTCGAGTGGGAAATGCACTGGACCGGTTGCATCGACTTCACCCCCGACCACTTGATGCGCCTGTTCGAGCCGGCGCCGGGGCTGGTGGCGGTGACTGGCTACAACGGCCGCGGCAACACGACCGGCACCGTGATCGGCCGGGCGTTTGCCGAGTTCCTGCTCAAGGGCGAGGCGGACAGCTTGCCGATACCGTTCTCGCCGATGGCCGGCGTGAGCGCGCCGTCACTGCGCACCGCGTTCTATGAGTCCGGGTTCTCGCTGTACCACGCGGGGCAATGCTTGAGAGTTGTGTTGTAAGTACCGGCCTCTTCGCGGGTAAACCCGCTCCCACAGGTACAACACAGTTTTCGAGACTTGTGATGTACCCGTGGGAGCGGGTTTACCCGCGAAGAGGCCAGTACAGGCTTACTTGTGCAACCAGCTAAGGAAGCCGCCCTTCTTGATCAGGGCCGGCTTCTGCAGCAGCAACGACTCCCGGCTCTGCCGCCGGAAGCGCTGCAACTTGCTCAACGCCGTCTGCACTTCGCCGCGCTGTACCAGGCAGCTCTTCACCTGTTCCTTGTCGATCCGGTACAACACGCAGCTGGTCAGGGTGCGGAACTCGGCAAACGAATCTTCTTCGTCAATGATCCCCTCGACCCCCAGCACCTCACCCGGCCCCATGCGCCCGGCTTCCAGCAGCTTGTCGCCATCGCGCACCGCTGCCGAGACCACACCGCTACCGATTACCAGCAGGTGATCGGAATGCTCGCCCACGCCCAGGATCACCTGATCGGCCAGGTACTCCACTGTCGTCATGCGCTGGCTTAGTGCATCGCGTTCTTCATCGCTCAACGAGCGGAACACCCGCACTTCATCCAGCACCTCGCGCTGGCGGCTGCGCGGCGGCATCGCCAGGTCGACATTCCACATCACCCCGCTGGCCTCCAGGTGCCGGTGGGCCAGGTCGAACAGCTGGTTGCGCGCTTCGGTCTTGAGTGCGGCGTCAGCAATGAAACCACTGGCTTCGTACTCCACCGACTCCAGTGTCGAGGTTTTCACCGAAACCTTGGGCGCTGGCGAGGCGAGCAGGGCGCTGGTGCCCTGCAAGGCCTTTTCCAGGGCGTCGAACACCCGCCTTGGGCGAACCTTGGCCGGCACCACCACGCTGATGGTTACCCCGTGGCGATCGGCCGGGCGGCTATGGTTGAGCAGCTTGGCCTTGGCCGCCACCGAGTTGGGGATGACCGCCAGGCTGCCGGTGCCGGTGATCATGCGCGTGGCCCGCCAGTCGATATCCACCACCTTGCCCTCGGTGCCATCTATGGAGATCGAATCGCCGATCTGATAGGGCCGCGTGGTATTCAGCACGATGCCGCTGAACACGTCGGCCAGCGTGCTCTGCAGCGCCAGGCCGATGACGATGGCCATCACCCCGGACGTGGCCAGCAGGCCCTTTACCGGCAGCTGCAGCACATAGCCTGCAGCAGCGACCACTGCGACCAGGAATATCAGCGCGCCCAGTACATCCTGCAGCAGCCGGCCGCCATGGCTGCCCCTGGCCACCAGCAGCAGGCCGAACACCACGGTGATCGTGCGCGCACCAAACAGCCACCAGCCGATTGCCAGCACCGTGGCCATCAGGTTGCGCGAAACATCGTCAGGCCAGGGTGGCGGTTGCAGCGGGCTCATGCCGGCGGCCACCAGCACCGAGCTGAACAGCAGGAATATCACCAGCCGTGCGCCGATGCGCCAGGCGCGGCGCTGAACAGGGATGAGCTGCCAGAGCACCAGGTCAAGCAGGATCAGGGCGGAGCCGAGCAACAACGGGGACGACTGGATGAACGCCAGCATGGAAGTCTCGGGGGTGAGGGGAGGCTGTGGGTAGTAATAGAGCAGGTTGCCGTCGCAGGCAATGTGAACCTGTGCCGGCCTCTTTGCGGATGAACCCGCTCCCACAGCTCTGAGTTTGGTGAAGTCCCTGTGGGAGCGGGTTCACCCGCGAAGGGGCCAGCAAATTCAGCGCCAATCCATCGTTCACATAACAGAACGCTAAAGCCAAAAACCGCTATCTACCGCTGAAAAGGTGATGGATTTAATCTTCTCCCATCAACGCGAAACACCCAACTTACTGAACAATCAAAACCTTCTGGAGCAACGACCATGACCAACTTCAAATACAACCGCCTGAACAAAGACGACGCCGCCGTACTGCTGGTCGACCACCAGGCGGGCCTGCTGTCGCTGGTCCGCGACATCGAACCGGATGCCTTCAAGAACAACGTGCTGGCCCTGGCCGACCTGGCCAAGTTCTTCAACCTGCCGACCATCCTCACCACCAGCTTCGAGCAAGGCCCCAACGGCCCGCTGGTACCGGAACTGAAGGCACTGTTCCCGGACGCCCCGTACATTGCCCGCCCAGGCCAGATCAACGCCTGGGACAACGAAGACTTCGTCAAGGCAGTGAAGGCCACCGGCAAGAAGCAGCTGATCATTGCCGGCGTCGTGACTGAAGTGTGCGTGGCCTTCCCGGCCCTGGCAGCCCTGGAAGAAGAATTCGACGTGTTCGTGGTGACCGATGCTTCCGGCACCTTCAACGCCATGACCCGCGACGCCGCCCATGACCGCATGAGCCAGGCCGGTGCGCAGCTGATGACCTGGTTCGGCGTGGCCTGTGAGCTGCACCGCGACTGGCGCAATGACGTGGAAGGCCTGGCCGCGCTGTGCTCCAACCACATCCCTGACTACCGCAACCTGATGACCAGCTACAACGCCTTCAACGCCAGCAAGTAAACCGCTACGCCCCGGGCACCGACGGTCGGTGCCCGGCAAGGGCAGCACACCCATCCAATCCTCCGCCCGTTCACCGTTGCACAGTGGATGCGGGCAAGCTCATCCCAAGGAACGCCGATGAACACCGCACTCCAGGACAACCGCAACGTGGTGACCCTAGTCATCCAGCACAAGGTTCGCGCCGCGTCGCTGGCCGACTACGAAGCATGGCTCAAGCGCACAGTAAGCACCGCGCGGCACCAGCCGGGGCACCTGGACGTCAACGTCATCCGCCCCGACGACGGCGGGCTGCACTTCACCACCGTGGTGCGTTTCGCCGATGCCAGTTTGCTGCAGGCCTGGGTCAACTCGGCTGAGCGCCAGGCGCTGGTCAGCGAAGTGCTGCCGCTGCTCGAAGGCGGCGACCATACCCAGGTCCACGATGACCCGGAGTTCTGGTTCACCCCGCCGAGCACCACGGCCGCGCAGCCACCGCGCTGGAAGCAGGCGCTGCTTACCTACCTGGTGATCTGTCCGATGACCATGGTCATCCCGCAATTGCTGGCGCCGCTGTTCGCCCGTTTCCCCCAGTTGGGCGGCCCGATCACCGGCAACCTGATCGTCAACCTGTTCGTCATCCTGCCCGTGGTGTTCTACATCATGCCTTGGGTAACCCGCCGCTGTGCCACGTGGCTGCGCGGCTGAGCCACGCCTTTCCCTCGACACTTTCAAGGAGATACCGACATGAGCACGTTCGTTACCCGCGATGGCACCTCGATCTATTTCAAGGACTGGGGCAGCGGCAAACCGGTGCTGTTCAGCCACGGCTGGCCGCTGGATGCCGACATGTGGGATTCGCAGATGGAGTTCCTGGCCAGCCGCGGCTACCGCACCATTGCATTCGACCGTCGTGGTTTCGGCCGGTCGAGCCAGCCATGGTCCGGCTATGACTACGACACCTTTGCCGACGACATCGCCCAGCTGATCGAGCACCTCGACCTGCGTGAGGTAACGCTGGTGGGCTTCTCGATGGGGGGCGGGGATGTCAGCCGCTACATCGCCCGCCATGGCAGCGAGCGGGTGGCCGGGCTGGTGTTGCTGGGCGCTGTGACGCCGGTGTTCGGCAAGCGTGACGATAACCCCGAAGGTGTCGACCTGTCGGTATTCGAAGGTATCCGCGCCGGCCTGCGTGCCGACCGTGCGCAGTTCATCGCCGATTTCGCCACGCCGTTCTATGGCCTGAACCATGGGCAGCAGGTGTCCCAGGGGGTGCAGACGCAAACCCTGAACATCGCGCTGATGGCGTCGATCAAGGGCACCCTGGATTGCGTGACAGCTTTCTCCGAAACCGACTTCCGGCCGGACATGGCCAAGGTCGATGTGCCGACGCTGGTGATCCATGGTGACGACGACCAGATCGTGCCGTTCGAGACCACCGGCAAGCAGGCGGCGGAGCTGATTCGTGGGGCTGAGCTGAAGGTGTATGCCGGGGCGCCGCATGGGTTTGCGGTGACCCACGCGCAGCAGCTGAATGAGGATTTGCTGGCGTTCCTTCAGCAGTAATTGCGCTGGGGCATTCGAGGCGTCGAACCGCCGCGAAGAGGCCAGGCCTGGCAGCACAAAACCTGATCAGGGCTAACCTTCTACAACCCACCGCACATCCATCCAAGCCTTGGCCCGGCACCAACCGGCATGCTCCGCAGTTGCGCCTGCCGCCGCCCCCGAGACGGAGAACCCCATGTCCCAGGACCGCAACGACCAGACCCGTCGCCAGTTCCTCGCCACCAGCACGGTGCTCGGTGCTGCCGGTGCGCTCTGGTCCGCATTGCCATTCACCGGCCAAGCCGGTTCCGCTCACGCATCCACCCAAGGAGGTTCCATGACCGCCGACCTGATTCTGTTCAACGGCAAACTGCACACCGTTGACCGCGAAAAGCCCACCGCCACCGCCGTCGCCATCAAGGATGGCCGGTTCGTTGCCGTGGGCAACGACGCCGAGGCCATGGCCCACAAGGGCGCCACCACGCAGATCATCGACCTCAAGCAGCGCACTGTCATTCCGGGCCTGAACGACTCGCACCTGCACCTGATCCGCGGCGGCCTGAACTACAACCTGGAACTGCGCTGGGAGGGCGTACCCTCGGTGGCCGATGCCCTGCGCATGCTCAAGGACCAGGCCGCGCGCACGCCCACCCCGCAGTGGGTGCGCGTGGTCGGTGGCTGGAACGAATTCCAGTTCGCCGAAAAACGCATGCCGACCCTGGAAGAAATCAACCAGGCCGCCCCGGACACGCCAGTCTTCCTGCTGCACCTGTACGACCGTGCCTTGCTCAACCGCGCCGCGCTCAAGGCCGTCGGCTACGACAAGAGCACACCGAACCCGCCCGGTGGCGAGATCCAGCGCGACAAGTTCGGCAACCCGACCGGCATGCTGATCGCCCGTCCGAACGCGATGATCCTCTACGCGACCCTGGCCAAAGGGCCGAAGCTGCCGCTGGAATACCAGGTCAACTCCACCCGCCAGTTCATGCGCGAGCTGAACCGCCTGGGCCTGACCAGTGCCATCGATGCCGGCGGCGGCTACCAGAACTTCCCGGACGACTACTCGGTGATCCAGGAGCTGGCCGACAACAACCAGCTGACCGTGCGCATCGCCTACAACCTGTTCACCCAGAAGCCCAAGGAAGAGCTGGACGACTTCAGGAAGTGGACCTCCAGCGTCAAGCTGCACAGCGGTACCGACTTCCTGCGCCACAACGGCGCCGGCGAGATGCTGGTGTTCTCCGCTGCCGACTTCGAGGACTTCCTCGAACCGCGCCCGGACCTGCCGCAGACCATGGAAGAAGAGCTGGAGCCGGTGGTGCGCCACCTGGTCGAGCAGCGCTGGCCGTTCCGCCTGCATGCCACCTACAACGAATCGATCACGCGCATGCTCGACGTGTTCGAGAAGGTCAACCGCGACATCCCGTTCAACGGCCTGCCGTGGTTCTTCGACCACGCCGAAACCATCACCCCGCAGAACATCGAGCGCGTGCGTGCGCTTGGCGGCGGTATCGCCATCCAGGACCGCATGGCCTTCCAGGGTGAATACTTTGTCGACCGCTACGGCGCCAAGGCCGCCGAGCAGACCCCACCCATCAAGCGCATGCTCGACATGGGCGTGCCGGTGGGTGCCGGTACCGACGCCACCCGCGTGTCCAGCTACAACCCGTGGACTTCGCTGTACTGGCTGGTCAGCGGCAAGACCGTCGGCGGCATGGAGCTGTACCCCGAAGGCCTGAGCCGCGATACCGCCCTGCAACTGTTCACCCAGGGCAGTGCGTGGTTCTCCAGCGAGCAGGGCAAGAAGGGCCAGATCAAGGTCGGCCAGCTGGCTGACCTGGCGGCGCTGTCGCTGGACTTCTTCAGCGTCGAGGAAGAAGCGATCAAGGGCATCGAGTCGGTGCTGACCGTTGTCGATGGCAAGGTGGTGTACGGCGCGGGTGAATTCGACAAGCTCGGCCCGCCGCAGGTACCGGTGCTGCCGGAATGGTCGCCAGTGACCAAGGTGCCGGGGCACTGGCGCGTTGGTACCCCGTCGCTGGCAGCGGCGGTGCACCAGTGCTCCGGGCCGTGTGGGGTGCATGCGCACAGCCATGACAAGGCGCGCAAGTCGAGTGTGCCGGTGAGCGACTTCCAGGGCTTCTGGGGTTCACTGGGTTGCTCGTGCTTTGCCTTCTGAGCTGAGCTGATGTGAAGAAGGGGGCCAGTATCTGGCCCCCTTCTTTGTGTTGACTGTTCTGGCCCTATCGCCGGCAAGCCAGCTCCCACAAGACCTCTACTGGCCTTGAGAGCTGTGTAATCCTGTGGGCGCTGGCTTGCCGGCGATAGGGCTGCGAAGGTCAGTATCAGTGGTGAGCCTTGTGCTCCCCACCAGCCAGTAGATGCCTGATCTTCACTTGCACCCCCTCGGTCTGCAGCAACCGCACCCGCGCCTCGATCTTCAACTCGCCACGGGTCACTCGATGGTGATGGCGCAGGTGCTCCAGCCACGATTCCTCGAAGAAGAACTCCAGCCACAACGCCGGGTCCGCACTGTCGCGCATCAACCCCCAGGACAACGCGCCATTGCGCTTGCGCATCGCCTCCAGCTCACGGGTCGCCTGCTGGAATGCGTCGGCCTTGGCCGGGTCGATGTGGTACTCCACGGTCACCATCACCGGCCCGCTGTCCTTGTCCATGTCATCGCTCAGCACCGGCACCGGCCAGTGCAGCGACGGCGTCAGCTCTTCGGCCTCGGTTTCCGGCAGGGTCACTTTGCAGGTCAGCAGGGTACCCAGCGCCAGGCCGCCAGCAGCCAGCAGCAGGCTCAAGGTGATCGACGCATGGCTGGCCAGCGTGCCCCACAGCAACCCGCCAGCGGCCATGGCGCCGAAGAAGATGAGGATGTACACCGACAACGCCCGTGCCCGCACCCAGGCCGGTACCGACGTCTGCGCGGCCACCTGCAGGTTGGACAGCACGGCGATCCACGCCGCACCGCTGAGCAGCATCGCCGGCAGCAACACATAAAAGTTGCGTACCAGCGCCAGGGCCAGCAGGAACAGGGCATACAGCAGGCTGGCCAGCAGCACCAGGCGGTCCCGGCTGATGCGTTCGCGCAGGCGTGGCAGCAAGGTGGCACCGGCCACCGCGCCAATGCCGATGGCGGCCAGCAGCAGGCCGAAGTCGGCGGCCGTGCCATGCATCTCGCCGCGTACGATCAACGGCAGCAAAGAGGTGCCGGCGCTGGCGCAGAAAAAGAACGCCAAGGCCCGCAGCAGCACAGCCTGCAACGGCTTGGCGCTGCGGGCAAAACGCAGGCCGGTGCGCATGGCGCCGATAAACCGTTCGGCCGGCAGCAGCGGCTCTTTCACTTCGCGCTTCCATAGCAACAGCACAAGGATGACGCCGGCGAACGAAACCGCGTTCAGGGCGAACGTCAGCCAGGGCCCGACCAGGCTTACCACCACCCCGGCCAGGGCCGGGCCGATGGCGCGGGACACGTTGATGCCGACGCTGGAGATGGCCACTGCATTGGCCAGGTCTTGCTTGCCCACCAGTTCCGGCGTCAGTGCACTCCAGGCCGGCATCATCAGTGCCGTGCCGATGCCCAGCGCCAGGGTCAGTCCCAGCAGCAGGGTAACGTTCATCAGCCCCAGCAAGGTCAGGGTCGCCAGCACCACGGCAACCGCTGACATCCACAACTGCACCAGCAGCAGGTAGCGACGCTTGTCGACGATATCTGCTGCGGCCCCCGCCGGCAGGGCCAGGAAGAACATCGGTAGCGAACCGGCCACCTGGATCAGCGCCACGTGCAGCGGGTTGGACGACAGCGTGGTCATCAGCCAGCCGGCACCCACTTCGTGCATCCAGGTGCCGATGTTGGAGGCGATGGTGGCAATCCACAGCATGCGGAAGGTGGTGTTGCGCAACGGGCTCCAGGCGCCTGAAGGGGAATTGCTCATATCAGAAGCTGCCTTTGAGTGGGTATTCGATGATCAGGTAGAAGCGGTCGATGTCGTCGCCTGCCTGGGCCTGGTTGGCACGATGGCTGACGTGGGAGAACGACAGGCTCAGGTCCTTGGCAGCGCCGGACTGCACCACGTACTTCAGGTCGATGTCGCGCTCCCAGTGCTTGCCGCCCTGGCCGTACTGGTTGACGTAGGCACCACCCGCCGGTGCGTGGCTGCCGTCGATGCCACGGCCGCTGACGTAGCGGCCCATCAGGCTCAGGCCGGGTACGCCAAGGGTGGCGAAATTCAGGTCGTAGCGCAGCTGCCACGAGCGTTCGCCCGGGCCGTTGAAATCGGCGTATTTGATCGAGTTGGCCAGGTAGATCGAGTCACCGCCGACGAAGTCGAACGGGGTATCGCCCTCGACCTTCTGGTAGGCCAGGCTCAGCGCCTGGGCGCCCATGCTGTACTTGGCCAGCAGGCTGTAGGCGAGGGTATCGATCGCCCCGGCGCTGGCGTTGCCGGTGTCGCGGGTGTTGTACAGGTTGCCGTCCAGGCGCCAGTTGCCCTCGGCCAGGTTCAGGTTCAGGTAGGCCTGGCGCCAGGTATCCTCCAGTTGCCCGGCATACAGCGCAGCGCCGAAAGGGCCGGCGGGCGCGAAGGTGGCGCCGGCCAGGCTGATGGCGCGGTTGTGGGTGCTGGCGCCATAGCCGTTGAAATCATCGTGGGCCGAGCTGTTGTCCTGGTTGTTGAAGGCGGTGAAATGCCCAGCCTGCAGGCGCCAGTCTGGCAGGTCGGTGTTGTCCACCAACCAGCCGCTGGCGTATTCCGGGTGCAGGCGTTTGTCGCTGGTGTCGAACACCGGGGTTTCCACGGTCATCTCGCCGTAGCGCAGCTGGGTGTTGCCCAGGCGCAGCTTGAGCGCGGCGCCGGCGCTGGAGTAGTCGGACTCGGCGCGGCCATCGCTGTCGCGCGGCAGCAGGCCGGTACCGGCATGGCCACGACCGCCGTCGAGCTTGAGACCAAGGAAACCGTGGGCGTCGATGCCTACGCCGACGGTGCCCTCGGTGAAGCCGGAGCGGATTTCACCGATGAAGCCTTGGGCCCATTCCTGGCGGTAGTTCTGGCCGCTGGCGGAGGGCGAGCGGAAGTCGCTGTGCAGGAAGTAATTGCGGCTGAGCAGCGACCAGCCGGGTTCGTCGGCCTGGCTGAGTGCCGGGCACAGGGCGAGGGTGGCGAGCAGGGCGCGGCCTGGTCCGGGGGTGGCGCGGATCATGGGGGCTCCGGGGGTTATGATCCGGGACTGTGGATGAAGGGTAGGGCAGGGGTCTTGTAACAGTGTGCTGGCATTGGCTTTGTCTGTTGCGGCCCTTTCGCGGGTAAACCCGCTCCGACCGGTTCTCCACAAGCCACGGGGCTATCGCCGACGCTGTGGGAGCGGGTTTACCCGCGAAAGGGCCGGTGCAGGCTGCAACTGACTCAAGCCATATCGCTGATCGCAAATTCCTCGGCCAGATGATCGATCAGCGATCGCACCGACGGCAGCAACCCGCGCCGCGACGGGAAGATCGCATGCACAATTCCACAGCGTGGATGCCATTGCGGAATCAACTCCACCAGCCGCCCCTCCGCCAGGTCCTCGCGCACGGCCACCCGCGGCAAGTGCGCAATACCCACCCCTGCCACCACGAAATGGCGCAGGGCGAACAGGTCGTCAGTGACCATGCGCGGGGTATGGGGGATGACGATGCTGCGGCTGTTGTCCTCGCCCTGGAACAGTTCCCACTGATACTCCCGCTGGGCACTGCCCCAATGCACGCTGGGCAGCGTGCCGAGCAGCTGCGGGTCGAAACCTTCGGGCAATTGCGCCAGGTATTGTGGGTGGCCGACCAGGCACTGGGTACTGTTGCTGAGCACCTTCATCACCATGTCGGTGTTCTCCAGCGGCGGAAAACGCACCCGCAGGGCGATGTCGAAACCCTCGTGCAACAGGTCGACGCGGCGGTTGGTACTTTCGATGAACAGCTCTACCTGCGGGTACTTGAGCATATAGCGGGTCAGCATCGGCCCGACCCAGGAATTCAGCAGGGTGGTCGGGCAGCTGATGCGCACCAGCCCACGCGGCTCGCTCCGATTGCGCTCGATGATCTCCGCCGCGCCCTCGGCTTCCACGCGCATGGCCAGGCAGCGGTTGTAGTAGGCCTGGCCGATTTCAGTGAGCGAGCAATGGCGGCTGGTGCGGTGCAGCAGGCGCACGCCCAGGCGCTCCTCAAGGTCGGCGATGCGCCGGCTGAGCTTCGACTTGGGCATGTCCAGCGCCCGGCCAGCCGGAGCGAAGCCACCGTGCTCCACAACCTGGGTGAAGTAGTAGAGGGAGTTGAGGTCTTCCAATGATCGTTCTCCAGATGGAACGCTAAAGGCAATTTTCGCAGTCTACCGCCGTGAAGGGGATGATTTTAATCTGTGCCCATCAACGCGAAACACCCCGGATTGCTGAAAAATTCATAACCCTTAGGAGCACGGACCATGAGCAAATTCACCTACAACCGCCTGAACAAAGACGACGCCGCCGTACTGCTGGTCGACCACCAGGCCGGGCTGCTTTCCCTGGTCCGCGACATCGAGCCGGACAAGTTCAAGAACAACGTACTGGCCCTGGCTGACCTGGCCAAGTTCTTCAACCTGCCGACCATCCTCACGACCAGCTTCGAGCAAGGCCCCAACGGCCCGCTGGTGCCAGAGCTGAAAGCACTGTTCCCGGACGCCCCGTACATCGCCCGCCCAGGCCAGATCAACGCCTGGGACAACGAAGACTTCGTCAAGGCGGTGAAGGCCACCGGCAAGAAGCAGCTGATCATTGCCGGCGTGGTAACCGAGGTTTGCGTAGCCTTCCCGGCCCTGGCAGCCCTGGAAGAAGAGTTCGACGTGTTCGTGGTGACCGACGCCTCCGGCACCTTCAACGAAATGACCCGCGACGCCGCCCATGACCGCATGAGCCAGGCCGGTGCGCAGCTGATGACCTGGTTCGGCGTGGCCTGTGAGCTGCACCGCGACTGGCGCAACGATGTGGAAGGGCTGGCGGCGCTGTGCTCCAACCACATTCCGGATTATCGCAACCTGATGACCAGCTATAACGCGCTCACTGCGGGTAAGTGACAGCCTGTAAGTTCTAAGCGTCAAGGCCGGCTCCCTCTATAGGGAGCCGGCCTTTTGCGTTTGCTGTGCCGGCCTCTTCGCGGGTAAACCCGCTCCCACGGGTAATGCACAGCTTCAGAACCTGCGGTGACCCTGTGGGAGCGGGTTCACCCGCGAAGAGGCCGGCACGGGCGATATCAAGTCATGGGCTGCGACTCAATCCCATCCAGCAATGCCTCAATCAGCCCTTCTGCCATCTCGACTGCATTCAGGTTGCTCCAGAACAGGCTCTTGCCGGTTTCATCCAGGTGCTCCAAGGCTTTGTATCCACAGTCATAGGCACCGCGCAGGTACTGGGCGACATGCACCAGGGCATCGTGGGCAGAGACGCCAGGGTTTACTGTGAATAACGGGGGGTGGCCGGCATCGCAGCGGCTGAAAGGGCGTTGTGTGGTGTTGGGGAGGGGTGGATCCGGGACGATTCTCTTCATGGCAATTCCTTCTCCAGAAATGAACTGCAACCACCCGTTTCCACGCAGAAGGCGGCAGTTGTACGCGAGGTGGAAAACCGGGGAGAAGGCAAGCCGGTAGGCCAGAAGGCCACACGCGCACAACTGCCATTACGGCAGTCCTTCATCACATCCGGGTTTCCACACCCGATCGCTGAACCGACAGCGACCCGGTAAGCCTAGAGAGCAGGCCTTCCCCGGACAATCAGACGGGTGTCGACACGGGGTGTAGGATAAATCCTCGGGCTTGGCGTGAACGTAGGAAATGGTTCGCGGGGAAGTAGGACCTTGCTGAAAATTGGACGATCTTGTGATGGGTTTTTTGTGTCCGCGTAACGGCAGCGAGGTGATCGTCAGGAGATCGCAGGATGGCCTCCAGTTGTATGGCGATAGGTTTGTGGCGCCTGCGAAATCGAGCGCCGCCCGCGCGGCGCATCGCGGATAAATCCGCTCCTACATTTGTTGCAACGTGGCCATGCCTGTGAGGCCATGGTTGTCAGCCGGTTTGCAAGACTGAAGACCTGCGCCAAGGCTGGCAACCATGGCGTAACAGGTTCGGCACGTTGCAACAAATGGAGCGGATTTATCCGCGATGCGCCGCGCGGGCGGCGCTCGATCTCACAGGCGATATAACTCTCAAGGCATGCTTTTTGGGAAACCTCTTACATTGAAAACGGATGGCATGACGGGGCCAAGCAGGAAGGCCAAGCGCAAACTGGGCAACCCGGAAATCCTTCAGGTGTGCCCCCATGTTCCGTCCAAGTACTAGCTTGAAAAGTGTAAGGCATGACCTTACACTCAACCGTCAATGATCAGAAGTTTCAGGCACAAGGGCCTGAGGCTGCTCCATCAGCAGGGTGACGCATCTGGCGTGCGTGCGGATCATGTCAATCGCTTGCGGCGTTTGCTTGCTTCCCTGGAGGTTGCACAAACGCCAGCAGACATGAACCGTCCCGGTTACCGCCTTCATCCTCTGCACGGAAAGCTGGATAGCTTTTGGGCAGTTAATGTTTCAGGTAACTGGCGTCTGGTGTTCCGCTTCTTGGGTACCGATGTGGAGCTTGTTGATTATTTGGACTACCACTAAGAGGCTTCAATCATGCCTATGTTTGATCCTCCCCATCCAGGGGAGTCCCTGCGAGAAGACGTGTTGCCTTCAATTGGCATGAATGTCTCTGAGTTAGCTCGTCACCTAGGTTATTCGCGGGGGCAGTTATCCACAGTACTCAATGGACGCGCCGCCATTTCTGCCGATCTTGCTTATCGCCTTGAGCTGGCGGGTCTCGGCCCTGCCAGGCAGTACCTTGCCGAACAGGCCGCTTACGATCTTTGGCAGGCTGCCCACCGTGAGCATCCTCAGATAGAGCGGTTAGTGTTCGCCTGACGACTTACCTCGCATCCGAATCAAACAACCGCTCCAACTCCACCCGCGCCTCCTTGGCCGTCTGCATCACTTTGGCCCGGTCATCGCGCACCTGCCCTTGGGCCAGCAGCACCTCTTCATCATGCTGGGTAAACCGCGCAATCCGGTCCGCCGCCTGTTCATCGCTCAAGCCCAACCCCACCAGCGCCCTGCGGGTCATCTCCAGGCTGGAGTAGAACGTCTCGCGAATCGGCTCGGCACCCACATCCACCAGCTTGTGCACATGCTGGCGGTTACGTGCCCGGGCCAGCACTTTCAGGTGCGGGTACAGACGCTTGATGCGCTCCGCAGTGCGGGTGGCGACTTCGGGGTCATCGATGGTGATGACCACATACTCCGCTTCGCCCACCTTGGCGGCGTGCAGCACCTCCGCGCGCAGCGGGTCGCCGTAGAACACCGGCACCTGCTCGAACATGCGGGTCATCTCGATGGCATCCACCGAGGTTTCCAAGGCCAGGAACGGGATTTTCTGCGCCCGCAGGATGCGCGCCACAATCTGCCCCATGCGGCCCATGCCGACAATCACCACCCGAGGTGCATCGGTTTGGATCTGGGTGTATTGCTCAGGCACTTCCCGCACCGGCTGCGGGCGTTTGAGGGCGCGAGCGCAACCGAGCATCAGCAACGGAGTGATGGCCATCGACAGGGTGATTGTCATCAGCAGCAGGTCGTAGGTCTGGGTGTCGAACAGGCCCTGGTCCTTGCCCAGCTTGAACACCACGAAAGCAAACTCGCCACCGGCGGCCAGGACCATGCCCAGGCGTAGGGCGCTGGCGCTGTTCAAGCCACCGGCCAGGCGGCCGACGCCGAACAGCAGCGCCAGCTTCACCGTCACCAGCAGCAGGGTCAGGCCCAGCAGCACCAGCGGCATTTCCAGCAGCAGGCTAAGGTTGGCGCCCATGCCGACACTGATGAAGAACAGCCCCAGCAGCAGGCCCTTGAACGGCTCGATCTGCGATTCCAGCTCGTGGCGGTATTCCGAGTCGGCCAGCAGCAGGCCTGCCAGGAAAGCGCCCAGCGCCATGGAAATGCCGGCTTCTTCCATCAGCCAGGCGGTGCCGATCACCACCAGCAACGCCGTGGCAGTGGATACTTCCGGCAGACCGGTGCGGGCGACGGTGCGGAACACCGGGCGCAGCAGGTAGCGGCCGCCGACGATGACCACGGCGATGCTGGCGAATACCTTCAGGCCGTGTTGCAAGCTGTCACCATGGCTGGTGTCGGGGCCAGTGGCGGCCAGCAGCGGTACCAAGGCGATCAGCGGGATGGCGGCGATGTCCTGGAACAGCAGGATGGCGAAGGCCAGGCGGCCGTGCGGGGCGTTCAGCTGCTTGCTCTCGGCCAGGCTCTGCAAGCCAAGGGCGGTGGACGAAAGCGCCAGGCCCAGGCCCAGCACGATGGCTGCAGGCAGGGTCTGGCTGAAGCCGAACAGGGCGATGGCGCCGATGATCGCGCCGGTCAGCAGCACCTGGGCAGTGCCGACGCCGAACACCGACTTGCGCATCAACCACAGGCGCTTGGGTGACAGTTCCAGGCCGATGATGAACAGCAGCAACACCACGCCCAGCTCGGAAATGTGCGCCACGCTTTCAGTGTCGCGGATCAGGCCCAGTGCCTGCGGGCCGATGGCGACGCCAGCCAGCAGGTAACCCAGCACGGCACCCAGTTGCAGGCGCTTGGCCAGGGGGACGGCGACGACGGCGGCGAGCAGAAAGATCACCGCGGTTTGCAGAAGGCTGCCTTCGTGTGGCATTGGCTCGTACTCCATGAGCTGCCGGGGCAGCGTTTGAACAGTTTGGCGGACAATTCTGGGGGCTGGGGTGGAGTAAGACAATCTGCCGTCGGGGAGAAAGATTGTCCTGAAAAATGAGACAACCCGAGCTGGCCTCTTCGCGTGTAAACCCGCTCCAGGTACAGCGGAGCCTGCCAGGCAGGTGCAATCCCTGTGGGAGCGGCTTTAGCCGCGAAGAGGCCAGCACAGGATAAACACTGACTCAGGCCTCACCAAACTGCGCCCGATACTGCGCCGGCGTCATGCCAATCCGCTCGCAGAACACCTTGCGCATATGCCGGTCACTGCCAAACCCGCACTGCGCCGCTACCACTTTCAGCGGCAGGTCGCTGCCTTCCAGCAGCTTGCGCGCGCGGTCGATGCGCGCATTCTGCAGGTACTGCAAAGGCGTGATGCCCACTTCGCGCTGAAAGGTGCGGGCGAAGTTGCGGCTGCTCATGGCCACCAGGTCGGCCATTTTCTGCACGGTGAACACCTGCTCGATGTGATCGACGATGAACGCCTGCACCCGTGCGATCGGCGAATCGTCGCGCGGTACCGCCGCCAGCAGTGGCCCGTAGGGCGTCTGCCCACCCTGACGATGGCGCGCAACCAGCAGCACCTTGGCCACTTCCAGTGCCAGCGCCTTGCCGTGGTCCTCCGCCACCACCGCCAGTGCCAGGTCGATCCCTGCGGTGATCCCGCCCGAGGTGATCAGGCAGCGGTCGATCACGTAGATTTGCTCGGTCTCGACCCGGGCATTGGGAAACGCCCGCGCCAGGCGCTCTACATAGTTCCAGTGGGTGGTGCAGCGATAGCCGTCGAGCAGCCCGGCACGGCCCAGCAGGAACACGCCGGTGCAGATCGCACCAAAGCGCCTGGCACTGCGTACGGCCTGCGGTAGCCAGCGCTCGATGCCGGGCAGCGCTATGTCATAGGCCCCCGGCCCACCGGGCACCAGCAGCAGGTCGACGGCCTCCGGCAGGTCATCCAGGCGCAGGTCGGCCAGTACTTTCAGCCCACAAGAGCTGCGCACTGCCGCTTGCCCCTCGGCCAGGGTGAGCAACCGGTATTGCTGGTCTGCAGGCAAAAAGCGGTTGGCGATGGCGAACGCATCCATCGGCCCTGTCACATCCAGCGACAGCACATCGTTGAACAGCACCATGGCCACGGTGCGGTAGGCGGGGTTTTCCTGCATGGCGCTTTTGCCTTTAATGCCGGCCGCCGCAGCGGCCTGTAGCTGAATACGAAACGCATCTTATGGTAACGGCAAAACGGCCAGGGCCAGCAGTGCTCGATTAAGAACAATTCAGGTTTGGCTCAGGACTTTGTCATGAGTGGAAGGCGAGACTTTACTCATTGAACAGGAGAGTCGCCATGCACCCTTGGACGCCCCAAGAGCAGCAGCAAGCCCCTGGCGCACTGACGCCTGCGCGGTTACGTCAGGCCAAGGAACTGATGCTGCGCAGCTCGCTGTCGATCATCGAGATCGCCGGCGTGTGCAACCTTACCCGCAGCCATTTCTCCCGGGCGTTCAAGGTCAATACCGGGCTATCGCCCCAGGCCTGGCGCTTGCTGGCGCGCATGGAAAAGGCCAAGCGCCTGCTCGCCACCGAAGCACCGATCACGCATGTAAGCCTGGAATGCGGCTTCTGCGACCAGGCCCATTTCACCCGCGCCTTCAGCCGCCTGGTCGGCCAGCCACCGAAGGCCTGGCGCCAGGCGCAGGTCAATCCTTAAGCCTAATCTATCCACCGGTATAGCCCCCTGTGGGCAGTACCGGCCCGTTTCCCAACCCAAGGAGTCACCCCATGAGCCAACCCGATTACAAGCGCCTGAACAAAGACGACGCCGTGGTCCTGCTGGTGGATCACCAGACCGGCCTGATTTCGCTGGTGCAGGACTTCTCGCCCAACGAATTCAAGAACAATGTGCTGGCCCTGGGCGACCTGGCCAAGTTCTTCGGCCTGCCAACCATCCTCACCACCAGCTTTGAGCAAGGCCCGAACGGCCCGCTGGTGCCTGAGCTGAAAGAGATGTTCCCGGACGCGCCGTACATTGCCCGCCCCGGCCAGATCAACGCCTGGGACAACGAAGACTTCGTCAAGGCGATCAAGGCTACCGGCCGCAAGCAGCTGATCATTGCCGGTGTGGTCACCGATGTCTGCGTGGCTTTCCCGACCCTGTCCGCGCTGGCCGAAGGCTTTGAAGTGTTCGTGGTGACCGATGCCTCCGGTACCTTCAACGAAACCGTGCAGCAGGCGGCCTGGGCGCGCATGACCCAGGCGGGCGCGCAGATGATGAACTGGTTCTCGGTGGCCTGTGAGCTGCACCGCGACTGGCGCAACGACATCGAAGGGCTGGGCAACCTGCTGTCGCAGCGTATCCCCAACTACCGCAACCTGATGAACAGCTATTCGGCATTGACTGCCCGTTGATGTAAACCTGTTGCGGCCCCTGCGCGGGCTATTCCGCGAAGAGGCTGCAACAGGCTACGAATGGTTCACCGGCAACGTGAAGCTAATCCGGCACCCACCGAGGTCCGAGGCCAGCGCCTGCAGCTGTCCGCCATGAGCCTGCACCACCGAACTGCAGATCGCCAGGCCCATCCCCATGCCATCGTCCTTGGTGGTGTAGAACGCCCCGAACACCCGCTCGCGCTCGTCGGGCGCGATGCCCGGGCCGTTATCGTCGACGCAGATCTCCACCCTGTCGCCAGCGACCGACGAGGTAATGCGCAGCACTCCATCGCTGCGATATCCCGCCAGTGCCTCCAGGGCATTGGTGATCAGGTTGAACACCAGTTGCTGCAACTGCACCGGGTCAGCCATCACGCTGACCCCCGCCTGCAACCGCGTCTGCACGTCTACCGTGCCCTTGGCGGCATCGGCCGAAGTCAACCGCACCACCTGGCGTATCAGCTCGTCGGGCTTCATCGCCTTGAGCTGCATCGGCGCCTGTTTGGCCAGCGAACGCAGTGCACGCACGATGTTGGCCGCACGTTCGCTGTCGTTGCGGATGTCTTCCAGCCCGGCTATCGCCTCATCCAGGTCGGGCTTGCTGCGCTTCAGCCAGCGCAGGCTGGCCGCAGCGTTAGAGGCGATGCCCAGCAGCGGTTGACTGATTTCGTGGGCGATCGACGCCGACAGCTCGTTCATCACCTGCAGGTGCGCACTGCGTGCGAGCTCTGCACGTGAGCGGCGCAGCTCGGCCTCCATCTGCGCCCGGCTCTGGTTGTCTTCGGCCAGGCGGGTGTAGAACTTGGCGGTTTGCAGCGACACCGCGGCCTGCGAGGCAAGGATTTCCAGCATGGCCAGACGCTGGCTGCCGAACAGGTTCGGCACCAGGCGGTTTTCCAGGTACACCAGGCCGATCAGGGCGCCCTGGATCACCAGTGGCAGGCACAGCACCGAACGGGCGTTGCGCGCCTGCAGTTCGTGACGGAAGGCCTCGGGGCAATCGTTCTGCGCATCGTTGAGCACCAGCGGCTTGCGGGTGCGCATGGTGGCGTTGATGATCGACAGCGGTGCCTGGGTCATGAACTTCTGGCAGTTGTCCATGCTCACGTGCAGCCCCGCATCGTCGATGTAGGCCAGGGCAGCCATCTGGAATTCGGCACCACTGACGATCAGCAAAGCGCCATGGTCGGCGCCGGAATGCTGGGTCAGGTGCCCCATCAGGGTTTCGATCAGGCCTTCGAGCAGCACTTCCTCGGACAGCGCCCGTGCCGCCTCGATGCCGGCCTCCAGGTCGAGCTTGGCCTGGTGGGTTGCGCGGTAGGTCTCCTGGATCGGCTGGGTGCGCAGAAACGGATGCAACGTCTCCAGCTGATGCACCTTGCCGGTCGCGCCCCAGATGTGAAAACAGTCCCGGGCGACCCGCAGGTGCAGGTTGGCACCCGAAATCAAGCCACTGGGAATGCATACCTCGGCCAGCTGTTCGTGGGCCAGTGCCTGTTCGTGGATGAAGCCGGCGGCGGTTGCGGCGATCTGGGCCTGGTCGAAGCAACGAATGGCGGCAAGGCCGTCGCCCTCCAGTTTGGCGATCACGCCCTCGATCAGCAGCAGCTTGTTGCGGAACGTGGCCGGGTTGAAACCGGCCCAATGGCCAAAGCGCTCACGCAGGCCGTGCAGCGCGTGCAGCTTTTCGGTCAGGCTGCCAGGGGCCTCCGGGCTGCCCAGGGCCAGGCCGTGGAACAGGTGGTAGTCGGCCAGGTTGATATGCGCCGGTGCCGCCCAGGCGTGTTCTGCGGTTTTCGCCAGGTGCTGCAGGGCGTGGGGGATATTGCCCAGGTAGAACGCCGACATACCGGCAAACAGGTGGCGGAAGAACAGTGTGGTGGGCGAGTCGACTGGTACGGTCGAGACCGGGCAGGGTGTGCCGCTGAGTTCGGCAACGAATGCATGCTGGGCCTGCAGGATCTGTTCGACATCGTGGTAGCCATGGCGGCGCACGGTCGCCAGGCCTTGCCCCACCTCATCGGCAACGTCAGGCAGGTAACGGCCCATGAACAGCGAATCGGAAACCAGGTGATTGCAGGCGTAGCAGCTCATCGCCAGGTCGCCGCTCAGGCGCGCAGAGTCGACTGCCTCCAGCGCGGTGCGGCGAGCAAACTCCATGGGCGAAGTCCAGGCGCTGACCTGGTCCAGGGCCAGCAGCGCGCTGGTCAGGTCAGCCTCGAAGCCGTGGCGTTCGATCAGCTTGAGGGCGGCAAGGCAATAGGCATGGCCGTCATGATAGGCGCCGAAGCGCTGAGCAACCATTACCCCGAACCAGGCCAGGCCATATGTGCTGCCTGGCGCAACGCCATGCAGCAGCGACAGCTCCATGAGTTTGGCCAGGTGCAGGAAGCACAGGTCGTCCTGCACGAAGAACGATGACGACAGTGTCGCCAGCAGGCTGATGGCGACCGTTGCTTCCTCCGAATCGGTGCGTGGCAGCGACTCCAGGC